>NZ_JBSFDA010000006.1:0-142986 GCF_053593675.1 Streptomyces sp. NPDC002156
CGCCGCGCTCGACCTCACGCTCACCGAGGACGAGATCGCCGCACTGGAAGCCCCCTACACCCCACGCCTGCCCACCTACTTCTGATCGGCCGACCACCACCACCACGGCGGCGGCCGCCGCCGCCGCTGAGAGCCGACGCTGAAAATGAGAGTTGACAAGGCTTCTGACCTGCGCACTATCAGTTCGAGAAACATCGTACTAGCGCGATTCTGGGACATTGGAAATGAGAGTGGCGCTGACCTGCGCTTATCGAGAGACGCGGCAGTGATCTTTGTGTGGGGCCTCCGGCGGGCACCCGCCGTCGGTTCATCGCGTTCAGGGCGTCGCTGTCGGTGGGATACGTGAGACTGTCGGCGTGTTGATCGGCTTTCTCATCGTGGGTATCGAGCTGGTGGTCGGGGTCGCGATCGCTCTGCTCCTCATTCCTGGACCGGTTCAGCGCTGGTCGTCGCGGTCTGCGGAGCGCTTCGAGCGACTGCGCGCTGTCTCGGGGGTGCGTCGGGCTGCTCCGCTTCTGACGCAGATGCTGCTGCCGCCTCGAATACGAGATCGGGTCGACGGCCATGGATTGGCGCCTCTGTATGTCGTGCGGTGGTGGCGTGCTTTGCCCCTGGCCATGCCAATCAAGACACTCCGGTTTGTCCTGCTGCTACTTGTCTTGATGAACGTCCACGACATGGCCGACTGGCAGCATCTGCAGTTGAGCGCGGATCCGGGACCGCAGCCTGGCGTGGTGCAAGCACTACTCAGCAGCATCGTGGCTGTGCCGATGTCGGTGCGTCTCTGGGACTTTTCCGCGATCAGCAAAGTCCCGCCCTTCCTGTTCTGGGCCCTGATCTTGGTCGCCGAAGTGCGGCTCCTCAAGCGCACAAACCTGACCAGCTCCGGCAGCGGCGCGACGTATGCCGCCTACGACTTGGAGTCCCTCGCTGGGTACCCGGACAAGGAGAGTGCGCGAATGGAGTACCGGCGCTGTTGGCCTGCCGTTGCACTGCTGACGGTCGCAGCCCAGTGCGCCACAGTCCTCCGTCGTTGGGAAGAAACCCAGCCGGACTGCCAGATCCCGCGAGTTTCCGTGCAACCGGTTGAGCAAGCCATCTGGAGGGCCCATCGCACCCGCCGCGCCAGAGCGAGACGGCACAGCGAGCGACAGTTCAAGGCGCATGCCGCACTGGTGGTGGGCGCGCTACGAAAGGCTGAAGCGCGGCAGGACTCCGAGCCGGGTCGCGCCCTTGAAGACCTCATCGTGATGCTGCTGACAATCGCCGAACGCTACGCCGAGGGCCGCATCGACGACCTTCTCGACGCAGATCAACTCGCCGGTGTAGATCCGGCCGCGCCGAGGGAGCGATTACGGATGGCCATGGTAGGGCTCATGATCGTGTTGGTCATGGCTTGTGCGGCAGTCCTCGGGTTGCCCGAGGCTGCGCTCGTCCCTTTGCTGCCGGTGGTGGTGCTGTTTGTCGCCGTTGTCTTCAACCGCGGTCGACTGCCAACTGCGGGGCAGCTCACCGATTTGATCATCCCTCGGTGAGGTTGAACAGCCCATGTTGAAGCCCCACCCGCCTCACCACGTAGGACACGGTCCTGGTCGGCGCGGCAGACGGTCACGTCACCTCCTGCTGCTTGAGCCGTCCGGAGAAGGACGGTCTACCCGAGGCATGAGGGTCATGCCATAGCCGGTGTGACGGGGTACGTGTCGATCCACGACAGGCCGCCGAGGTCGAGTTGGTGACGGGCGCGGGTGACGGCGACGTAGGCCAGGCGGGCGTCGGTGTCGTTGACCGGTTCCGGGATCGGGCGGCCCTGGGCGTCGTGTTGGTCGGTGTCCTTGGGCGGGGGAAAGTCGTCGGCGATTTTGACAGCGGACCATTCGCGGCCTTTGGCCTTATGGGCGGTGGAGACGGTGACGTCGGCGTGCTCTTCGTCGGTGAGTTCGTCGACCGCGGCGAGGATGGCGTCTGGCCCGTGTGTGTCGACGAGGTCGACGAAGGGCTGGAGGTCGCCGCCGGCGGGGTCGTAGGCCGCGTAGTCCTGCAGTTCGCCCCAGGAAGCGAAGAGGACCAGCTCAGGGTGGCTGGTGCGGCGGCCTTCCTTGAGGTGGCGGGCTGCGAGCGCCAGCGCCTGCAATGTGTGTCCTCCGCGGGTCAGAGCGACGCGGTGACCCTCGGCGAGCAGGTTCATGACCTCGGTCATGGCGCCGATGTTCGTGCGGCAGAGGACCGCGTCCGGGTGGGCGATGTCGCCGACCTTGGTGGGGATGCTCTGGCTGCCGGTCAGGCGGATGGGGGCATCCGCGAGTTCGAGCCAGCGGTTGGCCTGCTCGGCGAGGAGGGGGCCGAAGCGGAACGACTGGGTCAGCGTGAGGTGCGTGGCGTCGAAACCGGTCATCACGTCGCGAGCGCCGCGCCAGCCGTAGATGGCCTGGGCGGAGTCGCCGACCATGACGAGCTGGGCATGGTCGCGCTGCGCGGCGAAGACCTGCTCCAGGACCGGGTTCGTGTCCTGGGCTTCGTCGAGGAAGAGGAAGTCCGCGTCGATCCTCGGTTTCATCAGGGCCCACATCTTCAGATAGTGGTCGTGCTCGAAGCGGACGATGCCGTCATCGGGGTTGTGCAGGTCGGCCCAGGCCTTGACGGCGAACGGCAACACCTCCTCGGCGAGTTGGGCATGCTGGGCCGGTGTTCCCAGGCCGCGTAGCGGTGGTACGTGGTGTCGGGCCAGCGTGCGGTCGGCGGAGTGGCAGAAACGGGAGACCGTGCGAAGCGCCGTGTTGGACAGCGTCCTGTGCCCGACTTCGCGGTCGTCGATACGAATGGCCCGGGTGATGCCCAGGGCCTGGCCGATTTTCCAGCCGGGTTGGCGGGGGCTGTTCAGGCGGCGGACGTAGCGGTGGCCGACAGCGGCGTACGCCGTCGCGTGGGCGGTCTTGCACAGCACGGCACGCGGGAAGCGGGTAGAAGCGTCGGAGGCGATGTCCTTGTTGAAGGCGAGGTAGCGGCCCCGCCGCTTGGTTCCTTCGGCGAGCTGGACGAGGGTCGTGGTCTTGCCGGTGCCGGCGCCGGCTTGCAGGACGAGATGGTGCCCTGCGTGGAAAACGTCGGCGGCCTCGGCCTGTTCATCAGTTGGAGTGGGCAACAAGGGCTCCGCAGAAGGGTTGATGAGTGGCTTGGCATTCGCGGTGGCTCCGCGAGGGAGCCTCTGCGGAGGGCTATCGCTTCGGCGGTACGCGGTGGTGGCGGCGGCCGAGCAGGGCGTCGGCCGCGCACGTCAACACATCTTCAGGGGAGTGGTGGGCGAGTAGTCCTTCGAGTTGGGCCGTCAGGCGTCGACGGCGTTGTTGTTCGTGTCGCGCGACGGCCGCGGTCACGCTGTGGCTGAGGAAGTCCTGGGGGCGTTGGCCTCGGGTGGCTGCGGCCCGGCGGATGGCGGTGCGGGTCGTGTTGCTGAGGGTGAGGTTCAGCAGGACCTGACCGTACTGGTCCGGGTAGTGGCTGGTCAGGACGTCGATGGGCAACAGCGCGTCAAGCCGGCGGCGAAGCGCCCGCAGTGCACGGCCTGGACTCTTGGCCCGTTGCAGTGCCAGCAGCCGGGTGCGGTCGGCGTTGGCGGCCAGCCGCGCGGCGCTGTGGGCACGGCGGAGTTCGTCCACGGTGGCAGGTCGGGTCAGGACGATCTCGATCGCGTGGTGCGCTGTCATCTCCAGGCCTCTTTGCGGGATCGAGCGGTGGGACCCGGGCGCCGGACGTGTGTCGGCAGTCGGGTGTGGATGTGTTCGTGGTGAACGAGCGGGTCGAAGGGTTCCCAGTCGGCGATCGCCATGTCTGCAGCCGAAGGCGCGGCAGCGTGCTGCGGGCAGCGCTGGGCCCGCCAGCGCAACTGCTCCGCGTACGGCAGGCCGGAAAGGTCGTACACGGCCATGACCTCGGTGGGCAGGGCGAGTTGGCCGTGCGCCCGAGTGGCGGGCACAAGGGTCCAGGTGCCGCTGGGGGCATCGGGAGTGAGCAGCGGATTGCTGCAGCGATGGCGTCGTCGGGCCTGAGCGACGCACTGGATCTCGTCGACGGGATGGGCGGCGAGGTAGCGGATGTAGAGGAGCTGCACGATGGGGCGGGCAGGGCGGCAGACGGTCGAAGTCGCTGCCTCGGCACCGGAGGGCGCACCGGGCGGGGTGAAGGCGCCGCTGTCGAGCAGACGGCGGGTGTTGAGGGCCAGGGCGCGGCGGAGCGCGACCAGCTCGGGCATTGCTGGTGAGGCGTCGCGGGCAGGGCACACCGCCGCGTGCGGCAGGCGGCACCAGCGTGTTCCGTCGCCTGCCGGATAGGCGACGCCGGAGCTGACGTGCCAGCGACAGGCGGCGGGCACGCGCGCGGTCGGCAGCTCGTGGGGGTGAAGGCGGACGGGCTGACGGTTGGTCCGGTGATACCACTCGATCCGGTTGCCGCAGTCGCGGCATCGTCCGGTCTGGCCGCAGCGCAGCAGCCAGCTGACGCCATCAGGGGCGACGCGCAGGGAGCGCCGTGGACGGACGGCGGTGAGGCTACCGTCCCAGCGGCGTCCGGGGGGTGGGGGTGTGGAGCGCATGTGGGCGAACCTGCCAGCCAACACGCCGTGCCCGGTGCGTCGGCGCCGTGATGTCCCTCGGTCGGCCGCATCGAGGGCGACTGGCGTACGGGCAGGCGCTCACGCGTTCGCATCGCCGTCCCCATTTCGGGTGGTCAACGAAGAGCGTTCCGGCGGGAGGTCAGTCGCCGGTCTGCCCGGGCGGCTCATGTCCACGGCACAGGTTGGCGAAGAGCACGTCGAGTGGGGTCTCCAGCGCATGGGCGAGAGCGTGCCAGGTCTTCAGGGTGCCGACCGTGCGGCCCTGCTCGATCTCGATGAGCGTGCGTCTCGCCAGGCCGGTGCGGGCGGCGAGCTCGTCGTACGTCCAACCCCGTGCTGCCCGCAGGCGCGCGAGCTCCAGGCGCAGCGCGTCGAGGTCCGGGTCGGGCGGCAAGATCGTCACCCCACCATCCGACGGTGCAGACCCCTGCCCTGTCAGTGCAGACCTCTGCCCTATTTCTGCAGGTGGAGGTGGGAGCGGAAGGGCAGACGTCTGCACTACCGTGTGCCGTCGCCCCACCCTTTGGCGGGTGTCGGCGCGAAAACACGCGATGGCGCGATGGGAGGAGTACGGGCCCGATGAGGCTGCGCACAAGGTGTCCCGCGGTGCGGCGCACCTGGATCGTGGAACTGCGTCCGCAGGCCGGCGGGCCGGTACTCGTATGCCGGCACTGCCCCCAGAACGGCAGCCCCCTTGCCGCTGCGTCCGCACGCTCGGCGGCCTTGGCTCACCTTGCCCGGCACGCTCGCTGCGATGTGCTCCCGGTGCACATGCGTACCTGCCAGTGCCACGAACGCGGCTGCTGCTGGCATCCGAGGCATCGGGGCTGTGCCGGTCCCATCCGGCTGCTCCTGGCCCGTGAACGAGGGGGACGGGTCTGGCGGCTCGCCGATTCCTGCACCGCCTGCGCCGCGGCCACGGATCAGTCCGCCGTTGTACCCGACACGATCCTGTCCGCGGCTGCGCCGTGGCCATCCGCAGCTTCGCGCCGTAGGCGCGGACGGCAGCCTCGTGGGCCGGGCGAACAGCCCCGGGTGCGGGAGATGCTCAGCTATCTCGCCGCTGCCTTGCCGGCGGACACGGGAGCCGCCGCCCGGCTCCTCGCGTTGCAGTGCGCATTGCGGATGGACGCCGTAGCGAACGTTCAACTCCCGACAGGGATCCTGCGCGGACTTCGTCTGGGCCACTGCTCAGGTCCGTGGCAGGAACTGGAGCGGGCGCGGTGGCTGAGCAGAATCCCGGCAACGCCGGAGGCCGACACAGCGACAGTGGCTGCCCGGCTGTTCGATGCCGCGCTGCTCACACAGTCCCCGGCCCGCCCCGACCGCAGGCGGGCCGCCGACTGGGCGCTGCGCGCGGCTCGACCGGCCCGCGTCGGCGCAGGCGGACCGCTCCCGCAATTGGCCGCCGTATACCTCGCGGCGTACACACCCCCCGAGGCCGGCAAAGGACTGACCGAGGTGGACCGGATGGCTCGCGACTGCGGTCTGGATTCGTTTGCTCTGCCGGATGTACTCGACCAGCTGGCGACGGCAGGCCTCCTCGCGTCCTGGAACGTGTGTCTGGACTCCGGGGATTTGCGATGGACCCAGGCAGTACAGTGCGTTGGCGGCATTTAGCGGTGCTCGGTGACCAGAACGTGTATCCCTATACGGAGGCCCTGGCGGCCCGGAGTTCGGGGAATGCCTCCTCCCAGACCTCCCTGACAGGACGCCCGATGAGGGGGTACATGGTCGGCCACAGGACTAGGAGCACATCGCGGTTGAGGAAGCGGCACAGGTCGTCGCGCATGCCTTCGGCAAGTACGGTCCGGTACAGGCTCATGCGCTGACGGGGCCGGTCCAGGTCCAGGATGCGTAGCCCTGACCAGGCCACATGTAGGGGCAGCTCGACCAGACCGTGTTCGGGCCCGGTCAGTTCGCTGAGACTGGCGGGCAACCGGCGGGCGAATCTCGCCCGGTACACCGCAGCCGTGTCGGAGCCGGGGCCGATCTCGAACATGGCAACCATCATGCCCGATGACCGTAGGACCGGAGAGCCGGAGCGGATCTGCGAGCTGTTTGACCACCCAGTGGCGGGGCGGACCGAGGGAGTTTCTTCAACCTGCCGGGAGCAGGTGACCATCTTGGTGCCGGGTGGACTGCCGGCGGCGACCGTTGCCGTGGCGCACTGGTGACCTCCCGGCGCCTTGAAGCGGGATGCTCGTCTCCTGCGCCGCCGTCACGGTCCGTCAGGTCACTAGCCGGAGGATTTCGGTCAGGCCGCGGTCACCGGTGCGGTGTTCGGCCGGGAGGATGTAGGTGGGCAGGCCGCAGGCGGTGGCGCCGCCGTCGCGAACGGGGTTGTCGCCGACCATGAGCGTGGCGCGGGGGTTGGCGCCGAGGTCCGCGCAGGCCTTGAGGAACAGGTGGGGGTCGGGTTTCTCCCGGCCCACCTCGCATGAGATGACGCATGCGTCGAACAGGTCATCCAGGCCTTGGCGGGCGAGGTGGATGCGCAGGTCCCAGGCGAAGTCGCTCACGATCCCGATGCGCAGGCCGCGGGCGCGCAGCGCGCGCAGTACGGGTTCGGTGTCGGGGTACGGGAGCCAGGCGTCCGGCGCTGTGAGTTCCCGGTAGGCCGTCTCCTCCACGCCTTGCAGAAAAGCCAACGTGCCCCCACCATGCCCGCATGGCGAGGCGGTGCCGCTCGCAGGAGGGGTCATGGCCCTGTTGAAGGGCGACGACGTCGGGTCCGGGTGACCACCTGTTCGCGAGGCCCGTGAGGCCGAGGACGCAGCCTGCTGGAACTGGAGGACTGTTCCTGGTATCTGGGTCGGTGGATCCGGACGCTGCGGTGGTTGCCGGGTCTGCGCCATGCGAAGTTGGCCCCACCGGCCAACAGCCTCCAAGGTAGGAGGGATGCCCGGGGTGTGGGTGGTCATGGCGTGCCCAGGTTCATCAGGACCTGGCCCGTCTGTTTCGTTCCGGCGTAGACAGGAGCCATGACTTCTACTTCTGCCAACCACACCTCCTCTGCCCGCCTGGCGGGACGCACCGCCGTTGTCACCGGCTCGACCAGCGGGATCGGTGCCGCGATCGCCCGTACGTTCGCCGCCGAGGGCGCCCATGTCGTCGTCAGCGGCCGGGACGCCGCGCGCGGCAAGACCGTCGTCGAGGAGATCCGTGCGGCCGGCGGCAGCGCAGACTTCGTCGAGGCGGACCTGGCAGGCAGCTACGACCAGCTGCGCTCCTTCGCCGCCGAGACGTCCTCCGTCCTCGGCGGACGCGTCGACATCCTGGTCAACAACGCGGGCCTGTACCCGGCCACCTCGACGGCGGACCTGGCCGACGCAGACCTCGACGCCATGCTCGCCGTCAACATCCGGGCCCCGCACGTCCTGGTCGCCGCCCTGGCGCCCGCCATGGCCGAGCGCGGCAGTGGAGCGATCGTCAACCTGGGTTCCTGGACGGCCGGCGTCGGCACTCCCTACGCGGCGATGTACACCGCGACCAAGGCCGCCGACGAGCAGCTCACCCGTGCCTGGGCCGCCGAGTTCGGGCCGCGCGGTGTGCGCGTGAACTCCGTGTCGCCCGGCGTGACGGTCACCCCCGGCACGGAGGCAGGCCTTGAGCAGCTCAAGGCGATCGCCGCCACGACTCCCGCCGGTGTGGCCGTCCAGCCCGAGGACGTCGCTCAGGCAGTCCTCTTCCTCGCCTCCGACGCCGCCACCAAGATCCATGGCGTCACGCTCCTCGTCGACGGAGGACTCGCCACCACCCGCCTCGGCTAGATGTGCCGATCGCGCGGTGTCCGACTTCTTCGTCCCACAGGTCGTGGAAGAAGTACCGCTCGGGCCCGGTGAGGCCGTGTCCATCGGGCTCACCGGACTCGGCCGCTTGATCCTGGGCGACACGGGCGTCATTCTGTGGGCGTGTCCCTGGTCCGGTCGGCAGGTCTTCAGAAGTTCCGCCAGTGTGTCGAGGGGCTCGGCGGGGACGCTGACGCGTACGCGCGGCGGGCGGGGCTGCCCTTGGAGGCGCTGGACGCCGACGAGCTGCTGGTGGAGGACGCTGCCTTGGCCGCGGTGATGGAGATCGCCGCGGCCGGTCTGGGCTGCCCGGATCTGGGGCTGCGGGTCGGTGAGACGCAGGACTTCGCCATGCTGGGCCCGCTGTCGGTGGCGATCCAGCACTCTCCGTCGGTCGCGGACGCGCTCGAGTGCACGTCCCGTTACATGTTCGTGCACGCCCGGGACTTCGGTGTCTCCCTGGTGGACGACCCCGACGGGGAGCACGGTGTGGTCGGGCTGCGGTACTCCTTCGGCGCTGGCGTACGACCGCTGCCGCAGGCCACCGACATGACGATGCTGTTCTTCCACCGCGCGGTGACGTTCCTCCTGGGCGGCCGCTACGGCCTGCGGTCGGTCGATCTGCCCCATCAGCCGGTGGCACCGCGGTCGCGGTACGAGGACGCCTTCGGCGCCCGGGTCCGCTTCAGCCGCGGAAGCGCACTGCTGCGGGTGCCCTCCAGCCTGCTGGCCCGCCCCCTCGACGGCGTCGACGAGACGGTGCGCCGGATCGCGCTGGCCTTCCTGTCCCAGCAGTCGCGCGAGGCCGGGCCGGTGGCGACGGCGAAGGTGCGCGCGGTCCTCGACCAGTCCCTCGGGACCGGTTCCACCGAACTGACCGACGTCGCCCGGATCCTCGCCGTGCACCCGCGGACACTGCAGCGGCAGCTCGCCGCCGAGGGCGAGTCGTACGCCTCGGTCCTCGACGGGGTCCGACGTACCCGGGCCCGTACCTACCTGATGACGACGGACATGCCGTTGGCCCAGGTCAGCGACCTCCTCGGCTTCGCCGAGCAGGCGGTCCTGTCCCGCTGCGCGAAGCGGTGGTGGGGCCGGACGCCGACCGAGCTGCGCCGTGAGGCGGGGGCTAGGCGTTGAGCCCGTCCGGTTGGGCGAGCACGACGACGTCGTCCTCGTGCAGGCTGCCGGCGACCACCGTGCCCTTGTGCTCGGTGACGCTGGTGACGAAGCCGTACGAGACGTCGCCCGCGCGCAGGTCGTGGACGGTACGTCCGTCGAGGTCGAAGGCCATGACCCAGGCAACGGGTGTGGCCTTGGGCCGCACGGCCTCGGGCAGGTTCCACAGGAGGACGCGCGGGAGTCCCGGCAGGGGTAGCAGCTTGTCCAGCAGCGCGTTGCGGGGCGCTGCGATCGACGCCCAGACCAGCCCGTCGCTGCCGAGGCTCATGTTGTCGGGCAGGCCGGCGAGGTTCTCCACGAACGGCTCGTCCGTCCCGGCTTTCGGGCCGGTGAGCCAGTGGCGGCTGATCCGGTATCCGGCGGTCTCGGCCACGAGCAGGTGGGAGGCGTCCGGGGCGAGAACGAGGCCGTTCGCGAACTTGAGCCCGTCGCGCAGCACGGTGACGGTGCCGTCGGGGTCACGGCGGACGAGCAGGCCGGTGCAGGAGTGCTCGACGATGTCGCCGAGGTAGTGCTCCAGGTCCCAGCGGCGGGTGGACACGGTGAACCAGATGGTCCCGTCCGGGCCTTCGACGACGTTGCTGGCGAAGGTGAGCGGCCTGCCCGCGACGGTGTCGACGAGCACCTCGACCGATCCGCCGGCGGACATGCGCAGCAGTCCCCGGTGGTGGTCGCAGATCAGGATGCCGCCGTCGGCGGCCGGCTGGAGCCCGAGCGGACGTCCGCCGGTGCTGCCCACCACCGCGCGGGCTCCGGTGGCCGGGTCGATGCGCACGATGCTGCCGTCGCCGAGACCGGTGAGCAGGCCGCCCTGCCCGTCGAAGATCACGTCCTCGGGACCGTGACCGCCGGTGGCGAGGCGCCGGGCGACGGCGAAGCGGCTCGTGGCGGGTGTGCGTCCCTCGTCGGCGGGGGCGGGGGGCGGGGTCCAGCGGCGGGGCGAGATGAGGCGGCGGGTCAGGGGCACGGCGTTGGGCTCCCTTTTCAAGGGCATGACTATCTCCCTACCTGGGCGTCGGCGATCTCGGGCGCCGTTCGACCGGCGGCGCGGATGATGCTGCGGCACCGCAGCTCCAGCAGGACGACCGCGATGCCGAAGAAGCGGAACTGCTTGTTCGTCGTCTGCTTGGCCAGGTACCGCTGGTACACCTGCTGGGCGATGACGGCGACGCGGAACAGCCCGAAGACCTGGTACCAGGCCCATTCCCGGTTGGTCACGCGAGTGCCGGTGCGCGCGCAGTAGTACGCCACGACCTCCTCGCGCGTCATCATCCCGGGCAGGTGGGTGGGCTGGCGGCGGAAGGCCTGCATGTGCCTGCCGTCGTCGCCCTGGATCCAGTACCCGAGGCCGTTCGCGAGGTCCATGAGAGGGTCGCCCACGGTGGCGAGCTCCCAGTCGAGCAGGCCGACGGGCCGCGTGGGGTCCTCGGGGTCGAGTACGACGTTGTCGAAGCGGAAGTCGTTGTGCACCAGGGTGTGCGTGCGGTCGGCCGGCTGGTTGTCGGCCAGCCATCGCATGACCCGCTCGAAGGAGCCGACGTTCCAGGTACGCGCCCTGCGGTAGCGCTCCGACCAGCCCTCGACCTGCCGGCGTACGTACCCGTCGCCCTTGCCGAGGTCCCCGAGCCCCGTGGTCGCGAGGTCGACCGCGTGCAGGTCCACGAGCAGGTCGACGACGTTGCGGCACAGGGCGAAGGTCTGCTCGCGGTCGAGCACCAACCCGCGCGGCAGGTCCTTGCGCGGGATCGGACCGACGAGCCGCTGCATCACGTAGAACGGCGTGCCGATGACCGTCGGGTCCTCGCACAGGGCGACCGTACGCGGCACGTACGGCAGGAACTGCCCGAGCTGGGTCTGGATGCGGTATTCGCGCCCCATGTCGTGGGCGCCCTTGCGGTGGGTGCCCTTCGGGGGCCGGCGCAGGATGAGGTCGCCGCCCGGGTAGCGCAGCAGGTAGGTCAGGTTCGACACGCCGCCGGAGAACTGCCGCACCTCCGGGACGGCGGACAGCTCGGCCTCGGTGCTGCCCGGCGTGGCGTTCTCGGCGAGCCAGGCGGCCATGGCCTCGGCGTCGAAAGCGTCCTCGTCGCGGACCGGGCGCGATCCGGTGACGTCGGTACTTCCCTTGTTGGTACGAGCGTTCATGTGAGCCTCCGGACGATCCGCAGCGGCAGTACCTTCATGGCGATCCCGATGGGCACCCACGGCCACGTCGGCACGTAGGCCTTCGGACGACGCTTCTCGATGGCCGCGACCATCGCACGCACTCCGGTCTTGGTATCGACCATGAACCGGGTCTTCTCCTCGACATGGGCGTTCATCTCCGAGCGGATGTACCCCGGGTGGATGACCGAGACATCGAGGCCCCTGATGTTCTCCGAGCGCAGACCTTCAGCGAGCGAGGCCAGCCCGGCCTTGGTCGCCGCATAGGTGGTCATGGACCTGCGCATGCCGCGCAGGGCGGACATGGACGAGACGAGCACGAGGTGACCGCGGCCCTGTCGGCGGAAGATCTCCAGAGCGGCCTCGGTCTGAGCGAGAGCTCCGACGAAATTCGTCATCGCCGTGGCCAGGTTGGCATCGGACCGCCCCGTTCCGAGGGAAGCGCCCTTGCCGATGCCGGCATTGACGACGACCCGGTCGATCGTCCCGTATTTGTTCGCGAACTCGTGAAACACCGGGGCGACCGCGTCGCTGTCGGTGACATCGAGGGCGGCGGTCTCGACCCGTCGGCCCGTGGAGACGCGGATCTCGTCGGCGAGGGCGTCGAGCCGGTCGGTGCGCCGGGCGCACAGGGCGAGGTCGTAACCAAGAGCGGCGAACTGTCGGGCCATTTCCTCACCCAGGCCCGAGCTGGCCCCGGTGATGAGGACGACGCTGTGGTCCGTCTGGCTGCTCATACCGGCTCCTCGCTCACCGTGGGTGTCTTCTCACTCAGTTCGGCCCGGCGGATCTTGGCTCCAGCGGCGAACATCTGGCGGTCGTAGAGGGGACGGACCAGACGCTTCGTCCAGTACGCGACCCGTGCGGACCGATCAGGGAGGACCAGGAAGCGGCGCGCGTCGACACCCCGGAGCACCCGAGCGGCGATCTCCTCGGCCCCCAACGGCGCCCGCGAGATCAGCTTGGCGGCCACCTGGTCCATCAGCGGATCCTCCCCTCCCAGGGAAGCGGCCAGGTTGGTCCGGAAGAACGACGGGCACACCACCGTGACGTCGACGCCCCAGGGGCCGAGCTCATGGCGCAGGCTCTCCGAGAGGGCGACCACGGCCGCTTTGCTCGCGTCGTAGGAACTCATCGCCGCCGGGTGGACCAGCCCCGCGAGTGACGCCACATTGACCACGTGGCCGTGCCCCTGGGCCTTCAGCAGCGGGGCGAAGGCACGGCAGCCGTTCACCGCGCCCAGCACGTTGACCTCCAGTACCCGCCGCCAGTGCGTGTCGTCGATGCGGTCCACGCGACCGCCCGCGGCGATGCCGGCGTTGTTGACCAGCACGTCGAGCCCGCCGAGATCGACGCGGACGCGCTCCAGGGCAGCCGTCCAGTCCGACGGTGAGGTGATGTCCAGGCGCTGGTAGCGCGCGCCCGCTGGTACTTCGGCTTCGGCGGCGAGGTCGGTGACGAGCACGCGGTCCCCGCGCTCGGCGTAGCGGGAGGCGAGTGCCGCACCCAGACCGGAGGCGCCCCCGGTGATGAGCACAGCTCGGCTCTTTCCGGTGCCGGTGGCGCGGCTCATCGGGTGGCTCCGTGCTTGCCGAGTTCCATGCGGGCGACGACGCTCTTGTGCACCTCGTCGGGTCCGTCGGCCAGGCGAACGGCCCGCGCCGCGGTCCAGGCAGCTGCCAATGGGAAGTCGCCGGACAGCCCGCCACCACCGTGGATCTGCATGGCGAAGTCGATGACCTGCTGGGCGACATTGGGCGCCGCGATCTTGATGGCGCTGACCTCGCTCTGCGCGCCCCTGGCCCCGACGGTGTCGAGTTTCCACGCCGCGTCCAGGATGAGCAGCCGGGCGGAGTCGATCGCGATCCGTGCCTCGGCGATGCGCTCGCGGTTGCCGCCGAGGTCGGCCAGCGGCTTGCCGAACGCCGTGCGCGCCAGGCCGCGCTCGCAGGCCAGGTGCAGGGCGCGCTCCGCAAGACCGATCATGCGGATCGCGTGGTGCACCCGGCCGGGACCGAGACGACCTTGAGCGATCTCGAACGCTCGCCCCGGGCCGGCGATGATGTTCGACACCGGGACCCGGACCTCGGCGAAGGAGACCTCGCCGTGGCCGAAGGGTTCGTCGAAGAAGCCCATCGTCTCCAGCATCCGCTCGATCTTCACCCCGGGGGTGTCCCGCGGGACCAGGACCATCGAGTGCTGGGCGTATTTGTGCGCGCCCGGATCGGTGAGCCCCATGACGATGAGGACCTCGCAGTCCGGGTGTCCGATGCCTGTGGTCCACCACTTGCGGCCGTTCAGGACGACCTCGTCGCCCTCGACCTCGGCCGTGAGCTGCATGTTCGTGGCGTCCGAGGAGGCCACGCCCGGCTCGGTCATGGCGAACGCCGAGCGGATCCGTCCGTCCAGCAGAGGATCGAGCCAGCGGTCCTTCTGCTCCTGGGACCCGTAGCGCAGCAGTACTTCGGCGTTGCCGGAGTCCGGCGCGTTGCAGTTGAACACGTACGGGGCCAGGAACGACCACCCGGTCGCCTCGGCGATCGGCGCGTAGTCCACGTTCGTCAGGCCCGTACCGCCGCGGGTCCCGTATCGCTCGGCGTACGGCCCCTCGTGTCCGGCGGGCAGGAACAGGTTCCACAGCCCCTGTGCCCGTGCCTTGTGCTGCAGCTCGCGCAGTTCCTCCGGCACCTGCCACAGGTCCGCCCCACCGCCGGTGCGGCGCACCTCGCCCTGCCGACGGTGCAACTCGTGCTCGACGGGGGCGATCTCGTCCTGGATGAACGACCGCACGGCCTTGGTGAGTTCGGCGGCGCGCGGAGAAGGGCTGAAGTCCATGGCCACCACGTTAGGGAGGACCCAGCGCCCTTTCTTGATCCAGCACGACACATCTTTGATCAGAAGCGACACAGCGGGACGGCATTGCCGTCGCTTACCGCAGCCGACTCGCCAACCAAAGCATGGCGATGCGGACATATCATCGGTTTGTCGGAGTGTGCGAGTCCGGGGCGTCACACGCCGGGGAGTGGCGAAGTCCTCCCCGAGAGAGATGAGCAACCATGGAGGGACGCATGGCCACCGACAAGGTGCCGAGGTCGTCCGAGCACATCTTCGACGAGGCGCTCAGCGCGAACGTCACCATCGACGAGCACGGCATCGTGACCCGGTGGAACGCGGGGGCCGAGAAACTGCTGGGTTACGCGCCCGCGCACATCGTGGGACAGCCCGCGGCCGGACTGCTGGCGGAGGGGATCGACGAACAGGAGCAGCGGTCCCTCGTACAGCTGACCAGGTGGAACGGGGCGGTCGCCCTGCGGCACCGCGAGGGCCACCGCTTGGAGGCCAAGGTCCTGGCGTACAAGGGGGCGCCGGAGGGCGGGCGGCTCGAATGGTTCGTGGTCTCCGCGCTGACGGGGCTGTGGCCCGAGCCCGGCGACGAGACTCTCGTGAGCCGGAACCACGAGCAGGTCGCGGGCTGCCAGCTGGCGGTGTACGACACCGGGCTGCGCCTGCGCCGGGCCAACGAGACCCAGCTTCGTGTCCTCGGCCTCGCCGAGGACGACATGCGCGGGTTGCGGCCCTCGGAGTTCATGCACACTCCGCAGATGGCCAGGGCGGAGCGGGCCATGCAGCAGGCGCTGGAGACCGGTGAGCCTCAGTTCATGGAGGCCTACGGGAAGGCGGCCGACGAGCGCCGCGAGCACGCCTGGTCGCTCGTCGTTACCCCGCTGAAGGACGAAGACGGCCGTGTCCAGGGCATAGGCGTGGCCAGTCATGACATAACCGACCAGTACTGGGCCCGGAAGCGGCTCATGCTGCTCGCGGATGCCAGTACGCGGATCGGCAGCACCCTGGACGTCACGCGTACGGCTCAGGAATTGGCGGACGTGGCCGTCCCGGAATTCGCCGACTTCGTCAGCGTCGACCTGCTCCCCGCCCTCGACGGCGCACACGAACCACCCCCGGGAACGGGCTTGCCGCTCGGCTCCGTCTCCCTGCGGCGCGTCGCCCACCGGTCCGTGAACCCGGGAACCCCCGAGGCGGTCGTCGTTCCGGGCGAGGTGGACAGCTATCCGGAGGGCTCACCGCCGGTGGAGAGCCTCAGGTCGGGACAGGCCAGACTGCACCTGGCGAGCGACCCCGCGATCACCGAATGGACGGCCGGCGATCGGGGCCGGGCCGCCCGGGTCCGCTACTTCGGCATGCACTCGGCGATCACGGTGCCCCTGACTGCCCGCGGCGCCACTCTGGGCGTCGTGGTCTTCGTCCGTCACCGGCATCCCGAGCTGTTCCGCGAGGACGACCTGGTGCTGGCCGAGGAGTTGGCCGCCAGAGCGGCCGTCTGCATCGACAACGCCCGGCGCTACACCCGTGAACGCGCCACCGCGGTCACCCTGCAGCGCAGCCTGCTGCCCCAGGCACTGCCGACGCAGGGCGCGGTGGAGGTCGCCTCCCGCTATCTGCCGGCCGGCGCCCAGACCGGGGTGGGAGGGGACTGGTTCGACGTCATCCCGCTGTCCGGCGCCAGAGTCGCACTGGTCGTCGGCGATGTCGTAGGACACGGCATCCACGCCTCCGCCACCATGGGACGGCTGCGCACCGCCGTGCTCACCCTCGCCGACATCGACCTGCCCCCGGACGAACTGCTCACCCACCTCGACGACCTCGTCGCCCGCCTGTCCACAGAAGGAAAAGACGTCCCGCAGCCGGACCCAGGGGCGGAGACCACCGGTGATGTCGGCGCGACCTGCCTTTACGCCGTGTACGACCCGGTCTCCCGCCACTGCACGATCGCCCTGGCCGGACACCCGGCACCCGTCCTGGTCACCCCCGACGGCACCGCGAAACTACTCGACCTCCCCGTCGGCCCCCCACTCGGACTGGGCGGACTCCCCTTCGAGGCGACCGACATCGAACTGCCCGAGGGCAGCCTCCTGACCCTCTACACCGACGGGCTGATCGAATCCCGCGAGCGGGACATCGACGCCGGAGTGTCCCGGCTCTGCCAGACCCTCGCCCAACCGGCCGCCTCCCTGGACGCCCTGTGCGACGCGGTGCTGGCCGCCCTGCCACCCGGCCGGCCCTCCGACGACATCGCCCTGCTCATCGCCCGCACCAAAGCACTGGACACCGACTCCGTCGCCACCTGGGACGTACCCGCGGACCCGGTCGCCGTCGCCCAGGCCCGGAAGGAGGCCGGCGCCCAACTGGAGGCCTGGGGACTGGGCGACGCCGACTTCGTCACCGAACTGGTCGTCAGCGAACTCGTCACCAACGCCATCCGATACGGCGAACCACCCATACATCTGCGCCTGATCCACGACCGGAACCTGATCTGCGAAGTCTCCGACACCAGCGGCACCGCCCCCCACCTGCGCCGCGCCCGCACCTACGACGAGGGCGGCCGAGGCCTGCTCCTCGTCGCCCAGCTCACAGCAGCCTGGGGCACCCGCCAAACCACCCAGGGCAAAACCATCTGGGCGGAACAGGCCCTCCCCGTCGACCCAGCGGGCAACCTCGACATGTATGGCACCGAATGACTGATGTCGTACATGGTGATCCCGGTCCGGATGCCTGGCATGCAAGTAGGGGATCCGGATGGCTCCGGATCCCCTGTCCGCTGTTCAGTTGCACGTCGCGTACTAGAACACTACGAGTGGTGCGTTCGGTCCGGGGTCATAGTCGAATTTGAAGTTGATGCGGGTCTCACCGCCGCTGCAACTGTCGGTGGTGACGATTTGGCTTCCGTATCCAAAGCTGGGGTCGTCTCCGACACACGTGTTCCGGTCCTTCGGTTTGATCTGGAGTTGGCCGGTGTCCTGCCAGTAGTTCAGATCGAAGAGTTGGTTGCTGTCGCTGTTGCAGTCCCACTGGATGATCATGCCCTGGCTGTCCCTCCAGCACTTTCCGGAAGCGGTGTTGGCGATCCTGTAGAGACCGCTGCCCCGGGGTTGGAAGTTCCAGTGGCCGTACGTTCCGGCAGTCTGATTGCCGACGATCATGAACGTACCGCCGACCGCGGTGGTGAACTGCATGGCACGATTGCCGTCGTGGGCGTTGAGCAGGCTGACGCCTGTATACGCGGACAGACGGCGGAACCCCACGGCCAGATGGTCGGAGCCGAAGCCGCGGGCAATGCCGCCGTATCCGGCGATGCGTTCGTTGGACACCATGTAGTCCAGTTCCCGGTTGGTTCCCGTCCCGCCGATGTGGGTGGGACCGCCGGACGTGTACTTGAATCGGCCGCGTTGAAGTGCGAGGTCGCCCGGTTGGCGGTTCCAGTCGCCCATCGCGGCCCAGATGCGGGTTCCCGCCAGTGCGGAGATGTTCTGCACCAACTGCCGGCCATCGGTGCCGCCGTTCGCCAACGCGTGCACGCTGAAGAACAGCGTGTTCCCGAGTCGGACGCCGAGGGAGGGCCGGGAGGTCGGAAGCCCGTTGTTGCCCCAGAAGGCGGGCCGGGCGATCATCACCGAGTTCGCCAAGAAGGGGGTCAGAATGGCGAGATTCACCCGGTTGCCACCGAAGTCGGTACGCACCCAGTAGATGTACCAGGGAATGTTGAGCCGGTTCGGCCACGGGTCCCACGTGTACCGCTGTATGCGCCAACCCGCCCACTGCTGGTTACCTCCCATGTAGCCGGAGGTCCAGGTCGGGTTTCCTGCGCTTATCGGTGGCCGGGGGCCCGCCTCCTGCAGTGCGATCACGTTGTAGCCGGCGTTTATCAGCTGTGTGATGTCGGTCGTCCACTTGCTGCCGCCGGCACCGCCGCCGCCCTGCATGTTGTACGTCGCGGGCCGGTAGTCGCCCACCGCCGCCGAGGCGCGCTGGGGCGTCGTGAGGGAGACGAGCAGACCCGCCAGCATGGCTACCGCGAGCAACGGCACAAGAAGTCTCATCCGCGTCCGACCGCCATGGCGGTGTCTGTTTCCGCGGAATGCCCCGGGGTGGGGAATTCTCATTGCTTGTCCTTTCTGGCTCACGCCGACGACGGCGCGAAGGGTGATGTGACGGTCGTCGGTTATTCGGCGAGTGCCTCGGAGCCGGCGGTGTCGGCAGGAGTGGGTTCGGGGGCCGTTTCGATCTTGACCTTGTACGGGTAGGCAGCCAGCAACGGATCGGTGACCGATGCCGGGGCGTCGGTTGTCACCACCACCTGGTCGAGCATCGCGTCGTAGTGGATGGACACGCTGTAGGCGGTGGTGTCGCCGTCCGCCGATACCTGGCGGATGGCCGCCTCCTGGACCTCGGCGATCTGGGCGAGCGTGAACTGCTGGCTCAACCCGGCCCTGGGGGTGGGCCAGTCGGCCGGGACTTCCCCGTACTCCGAAGTCCACCCCGGCGGCTTCTGCAGGTCGTAGACGTCGCCGGTGTAGTCCGAGGGGAAGATGATCACCGGTCCGACTTCGGGATCGTCGAACGCCGCGAGCGCGCAGTTGTAGTCGGCGAGGGCCTGGACCTGCTGCCACTGCAGTTTCGTCGCGGCATCCTCGACGCCTGCCGCCGGGCCCGCGGCCTCCGACAGCACCTTGCCCGCGGTCCGCTCCTCCGGAGTGCACTTGCCGGGTGGCGTGTAGTCGAGGGTGTACCCCTCGATGCGGAGCTTGCCGGGATAGTCGGCCAGCAGCGGATCGGTGACCGACGCCGGGGCGTTGGTCTGTGCCATCACCTGGTCGATCATCCCGTCGTAGTAGACGTTCAGTTGGTAGGTGGTGCTGTCGCCGTCGGGCTGTATCTGTGCGGTGACCGCGTCCTGGATGTCGGTGATCTGATCGAGCGTGAACAGCTGGCTGTACCCGGGGGTGACGGCGGGCCAGTCGGCGGGGGTCTGCCCGAACTCGTTGACCCAGTCGGGCGGGTTCTCCAGGTCGTGGATGTCGCCGGTGTAGTCCGAGGGGAAGATGATCACCGGTCCGACTTCGGGATCGTCGAACGCCGCGAGCGCGCCGTTGTAGGAGGCCAGGGCCTGGAGCTGCTCCCACTCCTGTTCCGTCCCGGTGGCGACGGCCTGCACCTCGGAGGAGGAAAGGGCCCGGTTGTAGACGCGGAAGTCCCGCATCCGGCCGTCGAAGTACAGGTCGTAGGCATACAGCGACCGGCCGATGTAGTTCGCGGTGGTCGTTCCGCCGCCGATCGCGCCGGGGGCGATCGTCACGTTGGTCTTGCGGGCCTTCTCCACGCCGTTCTCGTACAGGATGCCGGTGTTGCCGGTCTGCGTGTACGTGACGTGCTTCCACATGCCGCGGTCGAGCTGGTACGGGTCGCCCGAGGGCTGGATGTCCTGTTTGGCGGTGTAGTCGGTCATCGAGATCGACGTCCGGAGGGTGTTCCCGGTGGTGAACAGATAGCCGTTGCCGTTGGTGCCGCTGGTGTTGCCGAGCCCGTAGAAGAAGTACGGCTTGCCCAGACCGGGGTCGATCCAGACGTCGAACGCGACGGTGATCGAGCTGAGCCCGGCCATGATGTTGTTGGGCATCTTGATGTAGGTGTTGGAGCCGTTGAAGGCCAGCCCCTCCTCCCCGTCCCAGGAGGCGGTGCCGTTGACCGTGCCGTGACGGCCGTTGCCTGACGAGTCGTGCGCGACCGTGCCGGACGTCTCGTCCAGCTTGTACCGCAACAGCAGACCGTCGGTGATCTCGGCCTGCGCCGGAGCGGCGGACGTCAGCACCCCCGCGGCCAGTGCGAGGGACAGGACGGTGACGAAAGCGGCGGAGGCCCTCCGGCGCAGAGCGGCGCCCGCACCCGCCATTCGGAAGGCGGCCAGAGCGGCTGGGAGCCGGCTAGGCAGGGCCATGACGCGGGCAGCCGCAAGGCCTGCCCTGGGCACGTTCGTTCTTCGCATGGTCTTCCTTTCAAAGTGGTACGCGGAAACGTCCGATGCCATGGCCGCTGCCAACGGCCGGGCGGTGGGGAAGGAATGGCCGAACCGGGCGCGTGTGAGGTGCCGGGGCCTGGGAGACGGACCGCGGCGCACGCAATGGAGGGACGCCGCCTCTCGGGGCAGGCGGAGACGCAGGCTGGCATCGTCGCGGAGTCACGGCGATGATCGGCTCGGGGCCGGGCCCTGGACCATAGGTATTTTTACGGGGTTCTTTAGGTAGTTCTTATGCCGGATCCTGGGGCGTCCGCCGAACCGTCCAGGGCAAGACCATCCGGGCGGCGATGCCGCGTTTCCGCGGCCAGGCCAGGGTGCTGGCGCCCTGGGAGTAACGCGTCCGAAACTTCCAGGCAGGGCTTGGGAAACACCAATGCCTTTCCATTTGGAAATAGATCGCCCGCTGGACAGCTCAGATGTCCCTCGGGTCCTCCGGACAGCCCGCGCCACGCCATGTCAAAAGCGTCGTGGCGGCACCCCGTCCAGGAACGCCACCGCGTCGCCCTGGACCTCGGACCCATGCCTGAGGCGAACCTCGAATTCGTCCAACTCCGTGGCGGCCTCCCATCTGTGCCCTACGAACCGCTGAGCCTGCTCGCCCTGGGCGGCAGAGCCATAACACCGTTGAACCAAGGAGGCGCCGAACATGGCGGAAGCAACAAGTGAGCTGACGACGGATCAGATATCCGAGCCGACGTCCACGCTGGGCGTGGAGAAGCGGTCCATCGACTGGATCCCCGACGCCGAACGGCACGGCAAGATCTGGCACCAGGGGCCGCTGTGGTTCCTGGGCAACTTCCAGTACTTCACCATCGCGCTCGGCTTCGTCGGCCCGTCCATGGGCCTGCCGCTCGGGCCGACGGTACTGGCCTTGGTGCTGGGTCTCGCGGTGGGCACCCTGTTCATGGCCTTCCACGCTTCGCAGGGGCCGGTGCTCGGCCTGCCGCAGATGATCCAGTCACGGGCCCAGTTCGGCTTCCGGGGCGTGGTGGTCGTCCTGTTCGGCACCCTGCTCACCTACCTCGGTTTCAACATCGCCGACCAGGTGCTGCTCGCCCAGGGGCTCAACGGTGTCTTCGGCTGGAACGCCGACCTGGTGGCCGCGGGCACGGCGGTACTCGCGGTGCTGCTCGCGATCTACGGGCACGACTGGCTGCACCGGGTCTTTCGCTGGCTGCTGTACGTCTCACTGCCGGTGATGCTGGTCGTCACCGGAGGCGTGCTGACCGGTCACGCGGGCGGGCACGACACGGGGCAGCACCTCGCCTTCAGCTGGGTCGCGTTCTTCGCGCAGTTCTCCGCGGCCGCCGCGTACAACATCGCCTACGCGCCGTACGTCTCCGACTACTCGCGCTACCTGCCACGCACCACGTCCGCCCGCTCCCTGATCGCCTCCGTCTTCCTCGGCGCGTCCGGCTCCGCGGTGTGGCTCATGGCTCTCGGCGCCTGGCTCGCGGTCCGGCTCGGCGCGAGCGACGGCCTGGTCGGCCTGCGGGATGCGGGCGACCACGTGCTTCCCGGGCTGGGTGCCGCCGCGGCCGTGCTCTCCGCGCTCAGTCTGATCGCCACCATGGGCATGAACGCGTATGGCGGCGCGCTGACCGTGCTGACCGGCGTCGACTCCTTCCGACGGATCACGCCGACTCGCAAGGCGCGGATCGTCACCATCCTCGGCCTCGCCCTGCTCTGGTACACGGTCGCGTCACTGATCTCGTCGAACGCGGTGGCCACCGTCTTCACGACGATCACCCTGATGCTGTACCTGCTGGTGCCGTGGACCGCGACCAACCTGATCGACTTCTTCGTGGTCCGCCGCGGCCACTACTCCGTGCCCGACCTCTTCACCCCGGACGGCATCTACGGCGCGTGGTCCTGGCGAGGGCTCACCGCGTACGCGGTCGGCTTCGCTGCGGAGATCCCGTTCATGGTCCTCGCCGACCTGGGCGGCTGGCAGTACACCGGCCCGGGAGCCCGCCAGCTGTCCGGCATCGACATCGCCTGGGTCGTCGGCCTGGTCGTCACGTCGCTGACGTACCTCGTCGTCACACGTTCGCTGAGACCGAGTGCGGTGACGGGCAGAACGGAATGGGCCGAGGAGGACCAGCAGGAGGCGACGGGCATCGTCATGCAGACGAAGTAGGAAGGTGACGGCGGGACTTCCCGCCCCTCCCGCTCGACGCCGAGGGCGGCGTCGGGCGGGGCCGGCCCGGGTCGGCCCCGCCTTCGGGTCACGCCGGCAGGTCGAGCCGGACCTTCACGGCGACCTCGAACAGCTGACCTGGAAGCGCCAGCTCGACAACGCCTGACATCGTGCTGGCGGGGCGGTGCGAGCCGAAGTACCCACGGTGCGCATCGAAGACCGCACTGACCTTGTCGCGGAGTCCGACGACCAGGACCGTCGTCTCCGCCACTTGGTTGCGGGTCGCGCCGAGTCCCTGCAGCACCTTGTCCAGGTTGGCGAACGTCGCCTTCGCCTGCGCTGCGAAGTCACCTTCACCGATCAGTCGGCCCTGCTCGTCGTGGGCGAGCTGGCCGGAGACGTAGATCTCGTTCCCGACGCGGAACGCCTGGGTGTAGCCGAGGCCATCCGCCTCCCATGCCAAGCCATGGTCGAACCTGTCTGTGGAAATGGTCATGTGCGTCTCCAAAAGTCGGCCGGAGAATCCGGTACGGCGACGGGTGGTGTGCCGGAGGGCCCCGTGAGTCGTCACGGCGCGGAAGTGGGGCTCGCGGGCGTGACATCACGGAACCGGACCGCCCACCGGAAAGTGGCGATGCCTCCGAGCGCGACCACGACGAGGAAGACGGGCACCGCTGTGCGGAGACCCCAGATGTTTCCGAGGACGCCGACGACGAGTGTTCCGGTGGCGGTGGCGGTGTACGTGACAGCGGCGTACACCGAGGACATCGATCCCTGGCCGGCGGGCGTGAGCCCGAGGGAGGCGTGAACAAGCGCGAGTCGGTAGGCCACGCCGGCGCCGAGGCCGACGAGGGCGAAGCCGACCAGCACCACGGTTTCCGAGCCGACAGCGCTACCCAGCAGTTGCAGTGCCACTCCCACGACGAGTGCTTCGCTTCCCCTGGCCCAGGGAAGTCGCGTACTCAGCCAGACACTGCCGAGCTGGCCTGCCGCACTGGCGGCGAAGAACACGATGGCGCTGACACTGCGCGCGAGACCGAGGCCTATGTCGCCCATGTATGAGGGGACGAGGACGGTCGAGCCGCCGACGGCAAGCCATGCGACGCAACCGACCGCGAACACGGGAACGCCGCGCCGTACCTCGGTCGGCGAGAGGCGCGCGCGGTCCGCCGGGCCGATGAGTTGCGAGCGGTTCTGAGACCGTCTCAGGGCAAGGACGGACACGAGCGCGACCGCGGCGACAAGACACGCGATCGCATGGAACTCGGGCACCCGAGTCATCGCGTCCCCGGCCATGAGTTCGACGCCGAGCTGAGAAAGAGCTGTCCCGATCACGGCGCCGACGAGATTGCCCGTCGCGGTGAGCGCGCGCCCCGCCGAACCGACGGCCGCTACGACGAGTGCCGCTGCCGCGCCGGTCCCGAACCCGCCCGCGACGCCTCCGACAGCGCGGCCGACCAGGATGGATGCCTCGGTTCCGTTGGCGAGCAAGAGGTCGGACACCGCGGCGACGACGAGGCCCCCGCACATGGTGACGGGAGCCCATCGAATGAGGCCGGGCCGGGAGAAGAGCAGCAACACCACGATGAGGACGGCGACATAGGAGACGAATGTCAGAGACAGCAGCAGGGGCCCGAAGCCCAGGTGCTCGCGGTAGAGAGGAAGGAGGGGGTTGACGGCGTTGCTGCCGGCGAGCAGAAGGCTGAAGGCCGCCGCGACGATCACCGCCTGGGCGCGCGCGAGACGGTGCCGAGGCTGTGCTCGACGCGTCAGCCCGCCGGTCTGCAGGGTGGGAGTGGGGAGCACGCGCGGGTGTTCCTTCGCTTGGATATCAGCAACTCGGCCACACCGGATGAATGCCAGGGGCCAGGCCGCAGGGGACCTGGACATCACCGGGTCGGCTGACTGAGCACGGGCTCAGCCGACGCTCACGCGTTCGCTCGCCGATGCTGGATCTGCGGGAAGCCGCACATGGTGCGGGCCCAACTCGCTCACCGAGCGGGCACCGAGCAACTGCAGGGTTCGGGTGAACTCGCTCTGGAAGATCTCCAGTGCCCGGCGTACACCGCTCTGGCCACCGGCCATCAGGCCGTACAGGTAGGCGCGGCCGATCCACACCGCGTTCGCGCCCTGCGCGACCGCCGCGGCGATGTCCAGTCCGCTCATCACCCCGCCGTCGACGAAGATCTCCCTGTCGGGACCCAGGGCGGCCCGGACCTCGGGCAGCAGCCGCAGCGGCGGCCGGGCACGGCCCAGCTGCCGACCGCCGTGATTCGACAGCAGGACGGCGTCCACGCCCGCCTCGACCGCCCGCTCGGCGTCCGCGACGGTCTGCACGCCCTTCAGCACCAGCTTTCCGGGCCACACCTCGCGGATCCATTCGATGTCCGCCCACGTGACGGAGGGGTCGAACATCTTGTTGATCATGTCCTTGATGTTCCCCTCCCAACTCGACAGAGAGGCGAACTCCAGTGGCGCGGTGGTGAGTACGTTGACCCACCAGTTGGGTCGCGTCGCCATGTTCACAAATGTCGAAGGGGTGAGCTTGGGCGGGATGGTCAGCCCGTTGTAGACGTCGCGCAGCCGGTTGCCGCCGACCGGCGTGTCCACGGTCACCACGAGCGCGGTGTACCCGGCGATCCGGGCACGGTCGAGGAGTTCCCTCGATGCCGCTCGATCTCGCCAGAGGTAGAGCTGGAACCAGTGCGGGCTGTCGCCGGCAGCATCCGCGACCGTCTCCAGCGGAGTGGTGCCCATCGTCGAGAGCGTGTAGGGCAGACCTGCCCGCCGCGCCTCGCGGACCACGGCGAGTTCGCCGCCGTGATGGATCATTCTGGTGAAGCCGGTCGGCCCGAGGACCAGCGGTAGCGCGGCCCTCTCCCCGAGCACGGTGGTCGAGGTGTCGACAGTGGCGACGTCGTGCAGGACGGTGCCGCTGAACTCGGCCGCGGCGAAGAGGTCCCGGCACCGTCGCAGTCCGGACTCGTCGTCAGCCGCGCCGTCGGTGAAGTCGAAGATGGACCGAGGTGACCTTCGCTTCGCCATGTCGCGCAGATCGGCGATCGTCGCGGCTCGCTCCACCCTTGCGCGCGTGCCGATCGACGGACGCTGAAAGCCCAGCAGCGGGCGGACCGCGGACCAGGTGGGGAACTGGCGCGACTCGCGCGGCGGGCGGTCGGCGGCGGACGTCATGAGCCGACCCGCCCTGTGGCGGCCCATTGCTTCAGGGCGACGGACACGGCCTGTCCCTGCTGAAAGCCCAGTTCCCGGGCCTTCGCGTTCATGAAGGAAATCCTCCCCGAATCCCAGTGATCCCGCGAATCACCTATTCGGGCCGACGTGTGCGCGATGGTGGCTGCCGCGACTCCGGCCCGCTCCAGCATGTCGAGCGCCGCCACGCCCGCGTCGTCCTTCCCGCAGCCGGCGTCGTTGAACATGACGACGGCTCCCGGGTGCTCCAGGGCGAACTCGCCCGAACTTGCGCCACCGTGTGAGGCGGACACGATGGCCTGCCCGGTGTTCTCGGCAGTGACCTTCGTGATCGAATCCATGATCACGACTGAACGTCCGGAGTCGCTCCAGACCTCGGCCTTCAACATACGGATACCTCCTTCGCCCAGTGATGCTCGGTGATGTCTTGGTGACGTGTCTCGTCAGCGATCGATGTGATCGAGGTGCAGCATCCGCTTGAGGACGCTGTCGAGTTCCGCGTCGTCGAAAATCGACTTCCAGTCGTCCCTGACGACCTTTTCGCGGCCGTACTCCATGGCGATGTGGCAGGCATCGGAGAACTGGTGCTCGCCCCGCAGACCGATGGCCAGCGCGACCTGGATGTGCCCCATGAGCATGGCTTTGGCGGCCGGCTCGGGAACTCCGCCCTTGTCGACGGTTTCCTGCAGGGCCTCCTTCAGGAGGTCCCCGACCATGCAGGCGACGACCTCGACGAGGGTCGGCTCAAGGTAGGCCAGCTGCTTGACCGTCACCCAGTGCACGTCCTGGACCGGCGCGTACATCAGCCGGATTACTTCCTCGGTGATCTTCAGCTGCCGCGCGTCGTCGGATTCGAGCGCGGCGACGACGTCCTGAGGCGCGGCGATGCCGCCGAAGGTGTCGTTCATCTCCGCCTCTGTCCTGCGGTGCAGGAAGACCGAGGGATGGCAGGGGTGAGCGACGGCGTAGGCCACGGTGTCGCGCTTGAAGAGCAGGTTGGCGTACGCCGCTGCCGGGTCCAGCGTCAGAAGAACCGCTCCCGGCTTCATTTCGGGCACGACCTCCGCCGACACCTTCCCGAGTGCGATGTCCGGTACGGCGAGAATGACCACGTCCGCATCGGTGACCGCCTCCGATGTCGGAGTGATCGACCGGCCGGCGTCCTCGGTGCGCTGCCGGCCGGCGGGCGAGACCTCGCTGTAGTACACGTGGTGCCTGCTGTGCTGCAGGTTGTTCGAGACCCGCATGCCCATCTTGCCGCCGGCGCCGATCACGGCAATGGCCAGCTGTTCCTCGACCGTGGTCATAACGGCTCGCTCCCTCAGTCATATGGGGTGTTGCGACGGTCTCGGATCCGGGTGAGCGACGCCGAAGTGCGGCAGCGACAGCTCTTCCCAGCGGGTGGGCCGCACGACTTCGGTGGGCCCTTCGATCAGATGACCCCACCTGCTGTCGACCTTGAACGACTGAATCGCTGGGAGGGACCGGAGACAGCGCCACGGTAAGCAGCCATCCCACCAGACGTCAACCGGTTGACCAATTTCTCGTGCGTTAGCCTGTGCCCATGCCTCCTCGACCGCGTCCATCGGAATCCACCCAGGAAGAACTCAGTGGGGCGTTGGGTGGGACCATCGGGGCAGCCAGCGCCGTCGCAGAGGTGACCCGCCGCTTGCTGGCCTACTTCTCCAGCGACGCCGTCCAGCCGGGTGACAGGCTCCCCCCGGAACGCCAGCTGGCCCTGACGCTCGGGGTGGGGCGTTCCGCCGTACGCGAGGCGTTGGCGGCACTGGAAATCCTGGGCGTGGTGAACGTCCGGCCAGGTTCCGGGACATATCTGCGTGGTCGCGCCTCGGAGCTGCTGCCGCAGACTCTCTCGTGGGGGCTGCTGATCAACACCCCGCAGACCGAGGAGCTGATCGGCGTCCGGCACGGCCTGGAGGTCCAGGCGGCACGACTGGCGGCGCAGTCGGCAACGCCGGAGCTCCTCGACGAGATGGAGCAGCAGCTGCTGACGATGGAAGGGTCCACCGGCGACTACGAGACCTTCGTCGCGGCCGACATGCGCTTTCACCAGGCGGTGGCGTTGGCTTCCCAGAACGCCCTGATCTCGGACCTTCTGCAGACCGTGCGATCGCTCATCCGGGTGTGGGTCGAGCGGTCGATGCACGACTCCGCCCATGCGCAGCTGGCGGTGAAGGACCATAGGGCACTGTTCGAGGCGATCTCCGCCGGAGACGCTGACCAGGCAGCCGCCGCCATGAACATCCACATGGAGAGCGCTTTGCAGCGCCTCTCCAAGTATCTGGACCGCGACTGAACAAGCCGGCGCACCTGGCGGCGAACCGTGCGTGAGTCCGCGGTGCGGCCGCGCCGCCGATGACGGAGGCGCGCATCGGCGCCCGTCCCGCAGGCAAAGAAAATCTGCTCGGGTGAGCGGCTGGAGCGTCGCGGACGGCCCATCGAACAGCCCGTCTCCTGGCCGTCCGGCTACCGCGCGCCCGGCCCCGTCATGAGCGCCACCACGGCAACCACCTGGCCTTTCTCCGTCTGACCGCGACCCCGCGCGGCCATGGACGGCTCCTCAAACCGACCATGCAGGACATGGCCCGAGCCGACACGGGACAGCATTGGTCAACCGGTTGACGGGTGTAGCCATGAGGGCTACGCTCCCCGGAAATTGGTCAACCGGTTGATGTTTTGGTACCGCTGGGCTCGTCGCCCGACTCGGACGCGATGCCTGTCGCGCCCGTCGTACGCCACGAGGGACGGAATCTTCCGCCACCCAAGCGGTTCGCGGGATTCCCCAGTTCCGCTGTTCGCACATCTCTCGCCCGCGAGCGTCGAGCCAGACCCTCCCCAATCGGCCGTCGGAGAAGACAGATGATCACAAATCAGAGTGCGCCGCCGAGGACCGGCACGGTGGCGAGAATCCTCAGCAGGGCCGGACTCCCACCGGCCCTCGCACTGGGCTACGTCGGCCTTCTCCTGTTCATGACGGGAGACGGAGTCGAATCCGCGTTCATCGCGCCGTTCCTCGCGGACAACGGCGCCGGCAGTGAGATCCGTGCTTCCTACGTCATCACTGCCTACGGTTTGACCGTGATGGTGGCATCGTGGCTGGCTGGTGCGTTGTCCCAGTTGTGGGGGCCGAAGCGGGTCATGACGGTCGGCCTCTCGGTCTGGGTCCTCTTCGAGATCCTCTTCCTCGCCGTCGCGGTGCCCAGCGGCGACTACGTCCTCATGCTCGTCTTCTACGGCCTCCGCGGCTTCGGATACCCGCTGTTCGCGTTCTCCTTCCTGGTCTGGGTCACCACGGTTGCCCCGAAGGCACGACTTGGGGCCGCGGTCGGCTGGTTCTACTTCGCCTTCACGGGCGGCTTTCCGTCGCTGGGCTCGCTCGTGGCAAGCTTCGGCACTTCCCGGCTAGGCCATCTCGGCACGCTCTGGCTGTCATTGGGCCTGCTGACCCTGGGCGGACTCGTCACCCTGCTCGGAGTACGGGAGAGGTCCGGGAGCGAGCGGCTCGCGCCACCGGAAGTCCGTCCGATGCAGAGCCTCGTGCAGAGCATCTCGCTCGCCTGGCAGCGGCCTCGCGTCGGCCTGGGTGCTATCGCCCGCCTCATCAACAGCGTTCCGATCTTCGGCATGTTCGCCTTCTTCCCCACGATCTTCTCGGACGACATCGGCTTCGGCGAACAGCGCTGGCTTCTCCTGGTCTCCGTGATGTACGGAAGTTGCATCGTCTTCAACCTGCTGATCGGGAACCTCTCCGATCGCATCGGATGGCGGAACACGGTCTTCTGGATCGGCTGTATCGGCTGCTCCGTCACCATCGCCCTGCTCTACTTCGTGCCGGTCGCCTTCGGAGCCGACTACTACTGGCTGGCCCTCGTGGTCGGCGCTCTGTACGGCCTCACCCTCTCGGGTTGGGTGGCGGTGTCGGCCCTCGTGCCCTCGCTCGCTCCCGACAACAGGGGCGGGGCCATGGCACTGCTCAGCCTGGGTGCCGGCGCGTCGGCGTTCGTCGGTCCCGGGATCGTCAGCCTGCTGCTCGATCCCCTTGGCCCCGGAGGAGTGGTGATCGTGTTCTCGGCCCTCTACCTGGTCGCGGCCGTCCTGGTGTGGTTCTGCAAACTGCCGCCGGAACACGAAAGTGTTGTCGGGGAAGTGGCAACGGAGAACGTGGCCGCACACTCGACTCCGCACAGCACCGCGAAGGGAATCGCATGAGCCGCGATCCACGTCGGATCTCGTGTGTCTACCGCATCGAGTCCGCGGTCGAGTTGTCACGAGCCGCCGCCACCCTCGCCGGAGAACAGTCGAGCGGTACCTTCGTCGCCGTCCCCGGTGAGACCCCCGAACTGCACGAGCGGTTCGGCGCCGAAGTCGTCGAGGTACGCGAATCCCACCGATCCGCACCATCCCTGCCGTCACGAACCGCTCCGAACGAGGTGAGCGTCGGGGACGTGACCGTCGAGTTCCCGATGGAGAGCGTCGGCACCGACCTGGCCACGCTGCTCACCGCCGTCGCCGGCAACCTATTCGAGCTGGGCGAGCTGACCGGCTGCCGCTTGCAGTCCATCCGGCTCCCGGACGACCTGGTCGCCGCGCATCCCGGCCCGGCCCACGGCATCGCCGGCACACGGAAGCTGGTGGGCAACGACGACGAGGTTCTCATCGGCACGATCATCAAGCCGAACATCGGCCTGGGACCTGACGAGTACCGCCGTATCGTCGGCGAACTGGCCCGCGCCGGCATCGACCTCATCAAAGACGACGAACTCATGACCGACCCGTCGTACCTGCCGCTCAGCACGCGGGTACGCCTCGCCCAGGAAGAGATTCGTTCGGCCGCCGACGTCACGGGACGCCACACCATGTACGCCTTCAACATCACCGGCGACCTCGCCGGGCTGCGCCGTCGACACGACGAGGTTGTCGCGGCCGGAGGCAGCTGCGTGATGCTGTCGGTGCCCGTCATGGGTCTGCCGGCGCTCGCGTACCTCCGCAGCTTCGCGGAGGTACCCGTACATGCGCACAGAGCCGGACTGGCCGCCTCGATGCGACACCCCGCGCTCGGCATGGACTACACGGTGTGGCAGCAGCTCGCACGGCTCGCCGGAGCCGACCAGATCCACGTCAGCGGACTGGGCAGCAAGTTCTACGAGACCGACGAACAGGTCGCCGCCAACATCCGCAGTCTTCAGCGGCCCCTCGGCCGGACACTCGCCCCGTTGCCGGTGCTGTCGTCCGGCCAGAACGTCCATACGCCCGGCCTGACACACGCTTCCGTGGGGTCGAGTGACCTGCTGATGCTCGCCGGCGGAGGAATCGCGGCCCACCCCGACGGTCCTGCCGCAGGCGTTCGCAGCCTCCGCCAGTCGTGGCAGGCAGCGGTAGCCGGGGAGTCCGCCGAGGCCTACGCCGCAAGGCTTTCCACCGAGGGCGACAGTGCCCTTTCCCACGCGTTGACCGCGTTCAGGAGGACGTGACCGAGATGGTGATGGTGACCTTTCTGGCCGATGACCTGACCGGCGGCTCCGACGTACTGGCCCAGGCGCACGCCTTTGGGCTGGACGCGGCCATGGTGCTGGACCCGGCCCGGGCGAAGAGCACACAGGCCGACGTGGTCGGGATCGCGGGGCCCGCGCGCTCACTGGGCGGCAGCGCGTTCGACCGAGTGGTGCGCGAGGGACTTCGGGCCCTCGCCCCCTTGAACGCCCAGGTCCTGCTGTACAAGATCTGCTCCACGTTCGACTCGTCGCCGACCCGCGGGAGCATCGGACGAGGCATCGAACTGCTGCGCGAGGCGTTCCCGGACCACGGTCCCTTTCCGGTGGTTCCCGCTCAGCCATTCTTCGGGCGCTACACCGCGTTCGGCCACCACTTCGGCGCCTTCGACGGCGGTGTGTACCGTCTCGACCGCCACCCGGTGATGTCCCGCCACCCCAGCACGCCGATGCACGAGGCGGACCTGCGGCTCGTACTGGCGTCCCAGTTCGCCTCCGGACAACAGCCGGGCTCCATCGACCTGACCCACCATGAGTCGGGCGGGTTCGACCGCGCCTGGGAGCAGCAACTCACCGGCGACCACGAGGCGTTCGTCGTCGACGCGGTGACCGAGGACCACCTCGACCGCGCGGCGGAACAACTGTGGCGGCGGAGCCCGGCGGTGGTCGTCGGATCCGGCGGCATCATGGCGGCTCTGGCACGGACCCGCAGCCGCCGACTGAGACGTCTCACCACCACCGAGACCGCCTCCCGCGGTCCGGTGCTGGTGGTCAGCGCGTCGGCCTCGCGCACCACCGGGGACCAGATCCGTCACGCGGTCACGAACGGCTTCGACGAGGTCGCCATTCCGCCCGAATGTCTGTCAGCCGACCCCTTCGGCTCGGGCGGCTGGGCCGAGCAGGTACTCGAACTGCTCAAGCTGAGGCGGGATGTCGTCGCCCACACGGCGTGCGGGCCGGACGATCCCCGGCTGGGAGTACGTCCGGACCTCGATGCCTCGGTTGTGGGCAGCGCCATCGGCCTGGTCGCCGCAGAGGCGGCACGCCGTGGTCTGACCCGGGACGTCGTCGTCGCGGGGGGCGACACGTCCAGCCACGCGCTCGCCGCCGCGGGTGTCGGGCAGTTGCGGATCAGCGAGCAGTTCGTCACCGCCGGCCCGATCTGCACGACGGACGAGGAATCCGCTCTGGCAGGCTGCCGCCTGCTGCTCAAGGGCGGCCAGGTCGGCCCGGCCGACGTGTTCACCCGATTCGTGGGGCAGAGGAGGAGCCAGTGAGACGCTTCATGACTCAGGACGACTCGGCGTGTCCGGAGGGGGAACGGTGACGACCGCGCCGATCTCGGAAACGCACCTGCGTACAAGCCGTACCCCGACGACCTCGCGCACCGGTCTCCCGGACCTTCCGCTGCCCGCAGGCGTACGGTCCCGTTTCGTCGCGCCGGTCAACGGGCTGAGGATGCATGTTCTGGAGGCCGGGTCGCCCGGCGCCGACCGCCTCGTGCTCCTGCTGCACGGCTTCCCGGAACTGGCGTTCAGCTGGCGCCACGCACTGCCCGCCCTGGCCGACGCCGGCTACTACGTCGTCGCCCCGGACCTTCGCGGGTACGGGCGTACGACCGGCTTCCGCGCCGACGCGTACGCGGATCCGATCAACTGCAGCCTGCCGTGGCTCGTCAACGACCTCGGCGCCCTTGTTGCCGCACTCGGACGCAGCGAGGTGCACGCGGTGGTCGGTCACGACTTCGGGTCCTTCCTGGCGGCCTGGTGCGGACTGCTGCGGCCCGACGTCTTCCGAGCCGTCATGATGATGAGCGCGCCCTTCGCCGGCCCGCCAGCATGGCCGGCGCTTGCGGACGACGGCCCCTCCCGGCTCTCGGCCGCCGTGGCCGGTCTGCCCGCGCTGGGGCGCGAGCACTACCAGTGGTACTACAGCACTCCGCGCGCGGCCCGGGACATGGACAGCCCGCCACAAGGGATGCACGACTTCCTTCGCGCCTATTTCCACGTGAAGAGCGCGGACTGGCAGGCCAACCAGTCGAACCGGCCGCATGACATGGGAAGGACCGACGCGGAAACCCTCGCCAGGCTGCCCCACTACTACGTCCTGCCTCTGGGCGTCGGCATGCCCGCGGCCGTCGGGCCCGAGATGCCGACGCCGAAGGAGGTCGCATCCTGTGAGTGGCTCCCCGACGAAGAACTCGCCGTCTACACCGGCGAGTTCAGCCGTACCGGCTTCCAGGGCGGTCTGCAGTGGTACCGGTGCCTGACCGGAGAGCGGGAGATCGACACCCTCCGTCTCTTCGGCGGCCGGACCATCGACGTCCCGTCCGGCTTCATCGCGGGTGACAGCGACTGGGCCGTGCACCAGGTGTCCGGCGCCTTCGCAGCGATGCAGCAGCGGGCGTGCACCCAGATGCTGGCCTGCGATGTCGTGCCCGGCGCCGGGCACTGGGTGCAGCAGGAGCAGCCGCGTGTGGTCCTGGAGTTACTGCTTCGCTTCCTCGAACGACTCTGACCCGTCTTCAGCCGGCCGCTGACCCGCACTCAGTCAGCCGGGTATCGCTGTACCTCGACACCCTGTCGCCGAAGGAGAACTCGTATGTTCAAGGACGAAGAACTCGCCTACTTGGAGTTGACCGAGGTCGCGGAGCTCATCCGGTCCCGGCAGATCACGTCGGTGGAGACGACCGAGGCGAGCTTGCGCCGTATCCATGCCCTGGAGCCCGCCCTCAAGAGTTTCGTCACGGTGCTCGCCGACCGCGCGTTGGAGACCGCGCGTCAGGCCGATCTCGACATCGCACGCGGACGCTACAAAGGGCCGCTGCACGGAGTTCCGATCGCGGTGAAGGACCTGGCGTACACGACGGACGCCCCCACCGGGTCGGGCGGCACGATCAACGCCGGCTACGTGTCTTCCTACGACGCGACCGTGGTAGCCCGCCTCCGTGCGGCCGGCGCGGTCATCACGGGCAAGCTGGCCATGACCGAGGGCGCCTGGGCGGAGCATCACCCGGACCTTCCGGTCCCGGTGAACCCCTGGGACGCCGAGGTCTGGACCGGCGTGTCCTCCAGCGGATCCGGAGTCGCCACCGCGGCAGGGCTCTGTTACGCCTCACTGGGGTCCGACACCGGCGGCTCGATCAGGCTTCCGGCGAGCCTGAACGGCGTCACGGGGCTGAAGCCGACGTGGGGCCGTGTCAGCCGCTACGGGGTCACGGAACTGGCGGCCAGTCTCGACCACATCGGCCCGATGACCCGCAGCGCGCGAGACGCGGCCGCTGTACTTTCCGTGATCGCCGGAGCGGACAACAACGATCCGACGTCCTCGGTGCACCCGGTGCCGGACTACCTCGCCGGCATCCAGCTCACGCGGCGTCCCTGCGTGGGCGTCGACTGGCAGCTCATGGAGCGCTTCGACGAGCCGACTCGCGAAACGATGCGGAACGTCGTACGGGTTCTCGAAGCCCTGGACTGGGCCGTGGTCGAGGTGAACGCCCCGGATCTCGCCTCAGCAGCCGCGGACTTCGAACCCCTCTGCTCGGTCGAGACCGCGACCGCACACGCGGACACCTACCCGGCCCGGGCGAGCGAATACGGTCCGGGCCTCGCGCACCACATCGAGCAGGGCAGGGCGATGACCGCCATGCAGTACCAGCGCCTCATGCAGAGACGACGCGATTTCACGGGCCGGATGCACCGGCTGCTGCGCGGCATCGATCTCTTCCTTCTGCCAGGGATCGGCCTGTCCGCACCCACCCTCGAAACCGTCCGCACCTTGGGCGACAGCCCCGACCTGCTCGCCACGATGCTCATCCCCACGGCACCCATCAACCTCTGCGAGCTGCCGACGATCACCCTCCCGGGAGGCTTCTCGGAGCGCGGAACGCCGCTTGCCTTCCAGTTCGTCGGCCGGCCCTTCGACGAGCAGTTGCTCCTCCAGGCCGCTCACGCCTATCAGACGGCGACCTCGTTCCATCGGGTGCATCCCGAGGTTTCTGTCTGAGCGGCACGCCCCGGACGAACTCGGCGGGAATTGGCTGCGTCTTCACCATGTTCGCATCTGCGTACTGCGCCCGCAGTAGTCGAAGTGTCTACAGACGTACGACGACGGTACGGGCCCCGCCCCGAGAGGATGCAGGCGACCACCTCGAAGATCGTTTCGAGTTCTCGCGCAAGACGTAAGCGGAGGTAGGGATATGCGACGTTCGGGATTGGCGAAGCGTCAGGTCGCGGCGGTGCTGGTTGCGGGCGGCCTGTCCGTGGGAGCGCTGCTGGGCACGGCCGGAGCCGCCAGTGCGGCGAACTCCAGGTTTCAAGTGACAGGTGACGGACCGACGGCGCAAGCGGCGAAGAACGTAGCGGCGAGCAACGCGCACGACGCGTGTGTCAAGACCAACGGCAGCGGTGCCTACACCGACTACAACCAGACCACCGTCGTGGGGAACTCCGACGGATCATGGTGGGTCGCCACGCTGACTGTCGCGTGCAACTGACCGCTGTAGTACCGACGTTGAGAATTGTGCGTCGAACGGGAGCCTCGATCGGGTGACTCCGCGGTAGTCGGCGCACAACGGCAGGGCCTCTTGGCAGCCCGGGTATCGAACCGATCCGAGCGCAAGGAGGTCCTGTTGTCGTAGTTGTGCGTACTGGTGCGCCGCGGAGTCCAACTTGACTTCTCCCGCGTCTGATTGGCCCGCGTTCGGGAAGGCTCGGGTGTCCCTCTTGTTCTTGGTGGTGCGTGACTGAACATCAAAAACGCGGAGTAGGCCTCCGGGCATGGGAGCACAACGGGCATGTTGCCCTGCGCTCGGTGCCCCAGGTGGCGCTGCCGTTCGACCGCCGGCTGGTGGACGGCGAGCGCGGCAGCAGGGCGCTTGCGAGAGTGGGGGCGATCCTCAAGAACCTCAAGCGGGAACGACTGCTCCGTTAGCGTTCCGAAATCGTCAATCTAGGAGGATCGGTGAACTCTGTGAAAGCCGATGTGCTTGGCGACATCGCCGCGCAAATCGCCGACGAGCGGATCCTGCGTGATCCCGATGTCGTCTCGGGGTTGAGCCATGACGAAGCCGAGTGGGCCCCGGTCGGCGTACCGCTCGCCGTCGTCCGGGCGGAGTCGAGTGCCGATGTCCAGGAGGTCGTGCGTGCCTGCCACCGGCACCGAGTGCCCGTCGTTGCGCGGGGTGCCGGCACCGGGCTCTCCGGCGGGGCCAACGCGGTCGACGGCTGTGTCGTGGTCGCGCTGGACCGGATGGACCGGATCGTCGAGATCGATCCGCTGGAGCGGCTGGCCGTTGTCCAGCCGGGGGTGGTCAACGACGACCTCCGCGCCGCTGTCGCCGAGCACGGTCTGTGGTATCCGCCGGATCCGGCGAGTTCTCCGTGGTCGACGATCGGCGGCAATGTCGCCACCAACGCCGGCGGCCTGTGCTGCGTGAAGTACGGAGTCACTCGCGACTACGTGCTGGCCCTGGAGATGGTGACCGGAACCGGTGAACTCGTCCGGCTCGGGAGGCGAACGGCCAAGGGCGTCGCGGGCTACGACCTGGTCGGCCTGGTGGTGGGGTCGGAAGGCACCCTGGGCGTCGTCACGGAGGTCACCGTCCGGCTGCGTCCGCTACCGCCGCCCGCGATCACCGTGGCCGGGTACTTCTCGTCGATCGTCGACGCCGGCCGGGCGGTGCTCGCCACCGCGGCCGCGGGACTCACCCCGGCCGCGCTCGAACTCGTCGACCGGCACTGCCTGCGCGCCGTGGACGCCTGGAAGAACATGGGTCTGTCCGTCGACGCCGACGTGATCCTGCTGGCCCGGCTCGACGAGCCCGGCGCCGCCGGGCAGACCGCGGCCGACCGGACGCTCGCCTGTTTCGAGGGAGCCGGTGCCACCTGGGCCGCGTGCTCCGCCGACGAGACCGAGGCGGAGGCGCTGTTCGCGGCACGACGGCTCGCCTATCCGGCGCTCGAACGGCTGGGCCCGGTCCTGACCGAGGACGTCTGCGTGCCGAAGGCCCAGGTCCCAACAATGCTGGAGCGCATCGAGCGAACCGCCGAGCGGCACCGCATCACCATCGCCAACATCGCCCACGCCGGCGACGGCAACCTCCATCCACTGCTCATCGCCGAGCCGGGCGACGAGGCGGCGCGCACCCGCGCCCAGGCGGCGTTCGACGACATCATCGCCGACGCCCTCGCACTCGGCGGCACGGTGACCGGCGAGCACGGCGTCGGGCTGCTCAAACGGCCCGGTCTCGCCGCCGAGCTTTCCCCCGCCGTACTCGCCCTGCACCGCGCGGTGAAGAACGCGCTCGACCCGGCCGGGATCCTGAACCCCGGCAAGATCTTCTGACTCGACCGGGGTCGTGCCGCATCGCATGGCGACCTGGTCGTTCGGGCCTCTTCTGCCGGCCTGTGTTGTGGAGGGTCCGAGCGGGCCCTCCACAACCTGACCTGACCTCACGGTTTTGGCGTCGTGTTCAGTCCGCCTGCCGAACCGGGAGGATCACTGCGGAGGGCCGGTCGGGGTCATGGAAGACCTGCTGGTCGGCAGTGCGGAGGGTGGCGGCGGTGGCGCGGGGTTCACCGGTGCCTGCGTTGCGGTTGTAGCGGGGGAAAGCGCCGCTGGAGACCTGGACGCGGATCCGGTGGCCGCGCTTGAAGCGGTACGCCGTGGGCCACAGCCGTACGGTCGCGCAGGTCGTCTCGTCCGCGCCGGTGAGGCTGGTCAGGCCGTCGCACACATTGACTGAGCGACCCTTCTCGTCGACGTTGCACAGCCGGACGAAGACATCGGCGTACGGCAGGCTGGACCGGAAGAAGATCTCGGCGCTGACGTCGCCGATCACTTCGACGTCCTTGTCCAGCAGGGGAGTTGTGTAGGTGAGGACGTCGGGTCGGGCTTCCAGCGCGGCGTTGTCGACGGGGCCGGCCTTCACGCCCGGTGCCAGGCGGACGCCGCCGAGGGCGGGGGTGGGGTCGGCAGGGTCGTAGCGGTAACCGTCGGGGGCCGACGCGGCGGGCACCTCGGCACCGAGGGCTCCATCCGACTGGAGGTGGAAGCGCTGAGGCTCGTATCCCGGCGGTGGCCAGGAGGGGAAGTCGCGCCACTTGTCCTCGCCCATCACCAACAGGCGTACCGGCGCGCGTTCTGCGGGCTGTTCGCCCTGGGTGAGGGCCAGGCCGAAGTCGAGAGCCTCGCGGGTCGTCAGCCCGCCGATCTCGAGGAAGGACGCGTGGGGCCAGGGACCGACGGTGAGGCGTACGGTGCGTCCGGCGTCCTGCAGCACGCGGTAGTCGCGGAGCTGGCCGGGCAGGAAGACGTCGTACCAGCCGCCGATGAGACTCGCCGGCACGGCGACGTCGGCGACCCGGTGGCGGTGGTCGGCCGCCGTCCAGAACGGGTCGTCGGTGTCGTGGGCGAGCATGTTCTGGATGTAGTCGGAGCGGTGGCCCATGGCTATGGTGTCCGCCTGGTTCAACGGCAGTGTGTGCATGGCGCGTCGGACCTTCTTCACCTCCAGCAACTGGCGCGGCATGGCGAACCGGCGTTCCTGGCCGGCGACCTGGACGCCCCAGCCGAACGGGGTCTCCAACGAGAAGCCGTCACTGCGGAGGAACTCCAGACTGAGGGCCGAATCGGTCACCGCCGGAATCATGGCCTTGACCTGAGGCGGTACGGCGTCGGCGACCGCCCACTGGACGACCCCGAGGTAGCTCATCCCTATGAGGATCATCGACTCGCCGAACCAGGGCTGCTTGATCACCCAGTCGAGGGTGTCGAGGCCGTCCTCGCGTTCGTACCGGAAGGGTTCGAAGGGACCGTCGGAGCCGAAGGTGCCGCGCGTGCTCTGGACGAGAACCTGGTAGCCGCGCTCGGCCAGTGGTCTGGCCGTCTGCGAGGCGACGATGCCGGTCCGGCCGTAGGGCACGCGAACCAGGGCGGTGGGCAGGCTGTCACCTGCGGACTTCGGAGCCCATCGGTCGGCCAGCAGGACGGCCCCGTCGCGCATCGGCACCCTCAGATCACGGTCGATGACCACATCCCTGGTGAGTGGAGGGGGAAGGTGCTGCATGCGCTGCGTGAGGTGACTTCTGAGGTTCATCGGATACGGCCTCCGTCAGCTGACAGTGAGGGGTGGAGGGCTGCTCGAGCGGTGGGCACGCGCAGGAGGAGGTCGGCGGGCACGCAACAGTAGTAAATTTAATTCACCTGAGTGATTTAAAATATAGATAGGGAGGGACAGGTGTTCAAGCGGAGACGTCTGAATCAGGAGGGAACACGATGAGACGGGCCGAACAGGTCAGCGCGACGCGCGAGGCACTCCTGACCGCGGCGGAGCGCCTGTTCGCCGAACGCGGGGTGCAGGCGGTGGCCCACCGGCAGATCAGCGTGGCCGCCGGGCAGCGGAACCAGGCTGCGGTCAACTACCACTTCGGCTCACCGCGTTCGAGGTGACCCTGACCCCGGCACAGATCGCAGTCCTCGACGAGGTGTCGGCCCCCGCCCTGATCTACCCTGCCGAGGTGGTCGGGGAGTACGCCCCGATGCTGAAATACGCCGGCACCACCGTCAACGGCCAGCGGACGGCTGTCTACCCGCCCCTGTTGGCGGACCCCACGCGTGACTGAGCCCCACTCACGCGCCTACCGTCCACTTCACTGACGTAGAACCGTCACCAGTCGGTGGGCTTGTACGTGGCGGGGTAGCGACCACGCGCGGAGCCGTGGGGCAGGATTTCGACGATGCGCTGGAGATCGGCCGGAGTGAGGTTCACGTCGGCGGCGTCGGCGTGCTCCACGACCCGGGACGTGCTGCGGGAGACTGTTGAGTCAGCTTCTCACTGGTGGACGATCCGCGCGTACGGCCCATCGTGCCTGGTGGGCAGGTACAGGTTCCACAGCTCCAGCACCCGCGTTTTCTCCCCTTCCTGCCACAGATCCGCCCCGCCGCCGGTCCAGCTCGTTTCGACAGAGGCGATCCAACCCGAGGGGCCGGCGTTCCGCTCAGGTCCGTCCGTCCTCGCCGAGATGGCGGAGTACCTCTGCGTGGGCGGTCGGCACGGGGACGGTGAGGGCGAGCTGCAGTTGCCCGCCCTGGCGGACGACGATGACGACCTCGGGGAGGGCTTCGAGTGCCTTCTCGTCCGCCAGGGTGTCGTCGTGGAGGACGAACCTCAGCCTGGCCATGCAGTGGGTCAGTGCGGCGACGTTGCCCGCGCCGCCGACCAGGCGCAGGACCTGCGGGGCGAAGTCGGGGCCGGGACTGTTCATGACGGACGGGTCCTCGCGGTGAGGCGGCTGATGTGGAGTGCCAGGTAGAGCACCTCGTCCCGGCCGAGGGTCCAGCCGAAGCGCTCTTCGAGGATGCTTGCGACGTGCTTGGCGCAGGCTACCTCGCGCGCGTGGCTGGCCCGGAGGCTGTCGTGGAGGGACGCGAACGTGTCGGAGGCCGCCCCGCCCTTGGCCTGGCGGCTCGCCAGGTAGCGAAGGTGGGTGATGAAGCGGGACGCTTCCAGGGAGTCCGCGTCCACGGCGAGCCCGAGGAAGGCGCTGGTCTCGGCGAGGACCACGGTGAACGTCTCGGTCAGTTTCACCACCTTCGACAGGTCAGGCCCCTCGAACTGGGCGTTCACGAAGTGCAGGGCCAGCGGGATGGCCTCGATGTCGGGCAGGCGTACGCCGAGCCGGTCCGCCACCAGCTGGATGGCACGGCGGCCGACGGCCACCTCGTCCGGGTACAGGTGGAGCACCTCGCCGCGCAGCGGATAGGCGATCTCCAGGCCGTCCTGCGCCCGGCGCAGGGCGAAGGACAGGTGGTCGGCCAGCGGAATGACCACATGTCCCCCGATGTGTTCGCCCAGCTCGGCCCGTCCCATGCGGACGATGTCCTCGGCGACGGCGAGGTGGTCGGGCGGGATCTCGTCCAGGAAGAGCGCGATCCGCTCCGGCGGCTGGGTCGCGGTCGGGACGAAGGTGCGCTCCGCACGCGCGGCATCGACCTCCTGGCCGGGCCTGGTGCTGAAGCCGATTCCGCGTCCCATGAGGACGACGATGTCGTCGGCGCCGCCCTTGGTCGCCAGGACGACGTTGTTGTTGAAAACCTTGACCACTCTCACGCGGGGCTCCTCGATGGCGCGACGGCGCACCTGCGGGCAGGGGTGCCCGTTACGGCAACGGAACTCCGTTGCGGGCGATGACTTCCTGGTACCAGAAGAAGCTGTCCTTCCGTACCCGGCGCAGCTCCTTGAGGTCGAACTCGTCCCGGTCGACATACACGAAGCCGTAGCGTTTGGCGGCGCCCTGGTGGGTCGAGACCAGGTCGATGGCCGACCAGGGGCAGTAGCCGAGGATGTCGACGCCGTCCCCCGCCGCCAGTTGCATCTGCCGGATGTGTTCGGCGAGGTATTCGACGCGGTAGTCGTCGCGCACGACGTCGCCGTCCTCAAGGGTGTCGAAGGCGCCGAGCCCGTTCTCCGTCACGAGCAGCGGAAGCCTGTAGCGATCGTAGATCTCGCGGAACGTGGCGCGGAAGCCCACCGGGTCGACCTCCCAGCCGAAGGCGTTGGTCTTGAGGTGGGGGTTGCGCACGGCGCGGAAGACTCCGACCTCGCCGATGCTGATGCCCGCGTCACCGGTGTGGCCCACGTCCGCACTGCTGCCAGTGGGAGCCGCGACGGTGTGGGTGAAGTAGTAGTTGAAGGCGATGAAGTCGGGGCGGGCGGCGGCCAGGGCTGTCTGGTCGCCCTCGGCGAAGACCGGTGCGATCCCTCGCTTGACCAGGTACGACCAGGCCGTGGGGTTGTACCGGCCGTGCACGGCGACATCGAGGTAGAGCCAGTTGCGGATCGCGGAGAAGTCGGCGGCGGCCAGGACGTCCTCCGGGGCGCTGGACGCCGGGTAGACGCTGACGATGTTCGGTGCGGGGCCGATCTTCGCCTGGGGCAGCAGTTCGTGGCACAGGGCCATCGCCCGTGCCTGCGCCACGAGCATGTGGTGGTTCTGCTGGTACAGGTCCCGCTGGGTGTCCCCGGAGCCTTCTCCCGAGACGCCGATCGTGGCCCCGTGCAGGATCATCATGTTCTGCTCGTTGATGGTCAGCCAGTGGCGGACCTTGCCGCCGTACTCGCGGAAGAGGATGCCGGCGTACCGCACGAACGCGTCGATGGTGGCGCGTGATCCCCACCCGCCCTTGTCCTGCAACGCCTGTGGCAGGTCGAAGTGGTACATGGTGACGATGGGCTCGATGCCGTGGGCGAGCAGTTCGTCGATGAGCCGGTGGTAGAAGGCGATGCCGGCCGCGTTCTCCGGGCCGTCGCCGTCGGGGACGATCCGGGTCCAGGCGATCGAGAAGCGGTACGCCTTCAGGCCGAGTTCCGCGAGGAGTGCGACGTCCTCCGCGTAGCGGTGGAAGTGGTCGCTGGCGACCTTGAAGTCGGTGGTTCCCTCGGGATGGTCGGTCCGCGCGTCCTGGACCGACGGGCCCTTGCCGTCGGCGTCCCACCCGCCTTCCACCTGGTAAGCCGAGGTAGAGGCACCCCAGAGGAAGCCGGGCCGCAGCCGGGGGAGGTCGATGTCGTTCACGTTGTTCGCTCCAAGGGAGGCGGGATGGTTACGGCTGGAGGGTCAGGAGCACGTCGGCCGTGTTCACGTCGCCGGATGTGACGTCCACGTCGGCGTAGCCGGCCAGGGCGGTCACCACGACCACGGTCACCGGGTCGTAGCCGGCGGTGCGGACGGCCTCGGGGTCGAACTCGACCAGCAGGTCGCCGGCCCCGACCCTGGAGCCCCCGGTGACCGCCGGGTGGAAGTGCCGCCCGTTGAGCTTGACCGTGTCGATGCCCACGTGGACCAGGATCTCGACCCCGTCGTCCGTCCGGAGTCCGAAGGCATGGGGCATGACCGTGACGACCGTCGCCTCGACGGGCGACCGTACGGCTCCCGCGGCGGGGACGACGCCCGCGCCCGGCCCGACGGCGCCGGACGCGAACACCTTGTCCGGTACGTCCGCGAGGGCGACCGCGGTGCCACTGACCGGTGAGAGCAGCTCGAGTGACTTCGTGCGGACGGCCGTTGCCGTACCGCCGCCGCCCACACCAGCTCCGGTCGGCGTGTCCACCGGCTCGCCCACTGTGCTCGGGCCCTCCGGGGCGGCCACGGGCCGGTCCTTGAAGGTCACGAAGGTGAGGACGAACGCCAGACCGACGGCCACCGCCACACCGATCAGGAGAAGAGCGTAGTTCCCGACGCCCACGGGTGCGCTCAGGGTGAGACCACCGGGGAGGACGAACGAGGTGGGGGCCGACTTGCTGGCTCCGGCGATGCCGCCGCCGATCGCGCCGGCGATGCACGCGTAGATGAAGGGCGTCTTGTAGCGCAGGGTCACGCCGTAGATCGCGGGCTCGGTGATGCCGGCCAGGAAGGCCGAGACCGTGGCGGGACCGGCAACGGCCTTGACCTGCGGGTCCCTTGTGCGCAGGAAGACCGCGAGGGCGGCGCCTGCCTGGGCCAGGACCGGCGGGAAGAGCGACCCGAGAAGGTAGGAGACACCGTTCGTGGAGAGTTCCTGGAACATGATCGGGACGAAGCTCCAGTGAACACCGAAGATCACGAAAACCTGCCAGAAGGCGCCCATGACGGCACCGCCCGCGATCGGGGACAGCTCCCACAGGTTGTTCACGCCTTCCGACACCCAGTCGCCGACATGGCTGGTCACGGGGCCGATGGCGAGGAAGGTGAGGGGAACGAGGACGGCGATCGTGATCAGGGGCGTGCAGAAGTTGCGCAGCGCCTCGGGCAGGACGCGCTTGAGGAGACGCTCCAGATGCGACTGGGCGTACACGGCGAAGATGATCGGGATCACCGACGACAGGTAGGCGACCACGACGACGGGCATGCCCAGGAACGTCACGTCCCCGCCGCCGTCGTAGAGCGCCTTGAGGGTCAGGCTGGCGCCCTTGGGCCCGGCGACCACACCGATGGTGGCCGAGTAGACCAGGGCTCCCGCGATGGCCAGAGAGGTGAACTGGTCGGCCTTGAAGCGGCGGGAGGCGGTCACCGCGAGGAGGATCGGCAGGAACTGGAAGACCGCGTCACCAGCTGCGAAGAGGATGGCGTACGTGGTCGTCGCGCCGAACGACGAGTCGATCTTGACGCCGACCGCCAGAAGCGCCTTCAGCAGACCCGCGCCGGCGAGCACCCACAGAATCGGTGTGAAGATGCTGGTGACGAGATCGATCACACGGGGGACGAGACCGGCCGGAGTGGCCTTGTCGCCGTCCCTGTCCGGGGCCCGCCGTGTGAGAGAGCCGAGTTGGGCGTACACGTCGCCCACCCGGTTTCCGATGACCACCTGGAAGGTGCCGCCGCCTTCCACCACGGTGATCACTCCGGGTACGGATTCCACCGCGGTCTTGTCCGCCTTGGAGCGGTCGATCAATGTGAAGCGCAGTCTGGTGGCGCAGTGCTCCACTGATTGCACGTTCGCCTCGCCACCGACGCCCCGCAGGACGCCGTCGGCCGTTTCCTGATGTCTCATCGCCGACTCCTCGTCGAATCACCGCGCTGACGGAATTGCCGGTTCCTGACAGCAAAAAACCCGGACTCCCACCTGAACGCCCGAGAATGGACGGACAGGTCGAAGTCCGGGTTTTGCCTGCAAGAGTAACAATCCCGAATTCAAGGACGCGCTGGTCCTTGGGAGCGCAATATAGCCCCGGCAGCAGGACGTGTCCATACCCCGCGTAAAACCGAATGCGGGATGCAGGTGTACGGACTCGCCAACCCGTTTCCCGGCCGCGTGTGACCGTCGCCATAGCCAGTTGGGGGCGCCCGCACGCCTGGCGCTGGGCTACGGTTGGTCTGCGGGATTGTCACTGACCTGATCAGGCAAGACCCGGAACCCCACCTGCCAGCGGGTGGAGGCTCCGGGTCTTTTTTGTTGGCGTGTCGCCACCCGCTCGACACATCGAGGGAAGGACCAGGTATGCCGGAACGCCGAGTCACCATCGGATCCGCGTCGGGACTGCACGCCCGGCCGGCCGTGCTCTTCACCCAGGCGGCAGCGGCCTGCGCGGCAGACGTCAAGCTCACCAAGGGTGATCGCACCGTGAACGCCGCCAGCGTGCTCGGCGTGATGAGCCTGGCGGTCGGACGGGGGGACGAGGTACTGCTGTCGGCCGAGGGGCCGGACGCCGACCGGGCTCTCGACGAGCTGGTCGGGCTGCTGGCGAGCGATCTGGACGCCGCGCCCCAGGGCTGAAAACCCGGGCAGTCGGTGCGCCACGGCCCGGGTGCGGTGTCACCGACAGGCCCGACGGTATGACTCGCCGGGCCTGTCGTTCGGTGTCCCGGACCGACCTGTCCGCCATCCTCAACGCGGTGGCCGCATGTCGTCCAGAGCATCCACGTGGTGCCGTCGCCCTTGCCCAAGCCCACACACACCCCCGAACCAAGCGGGATTCAGGAAGTGGTGCTGTCGGCTCCGGGGTCGACGGACGGGACGGCATCGGCGTCGTCGACGTCCCAGCTGGCCAGGATGGGCAGGAGCCGGGCGGTGGGCGAGTGGGGCTCGGCGGTGTAGACGATGAGCATCTGGTCCGGGTCGTGCGGTGAGACGACGATCTCGATGTCGAAGGAGAGGGCTCCGGCGGTGGGGTGCTGGATGCGCTTGGCGACGGAGGTGTAGTCGCGGACGGTGTGGTCGTCCCACCAGCGGGCGACATCGTCGTCGGTGGTGCGCAGTTCGTCCACGAGGGCCAGCAGGGCGCGGTCGTGCGGTCGGCGTCCGCTTTCCCGGCGCAGCGTGGCGACGGCGGCGGCAGCGACTTCGGGCCAGTTCATGATCCGTTCCCGGGCGACCGGGTCCTGGAACAGGTAGCGCATGAAGGAGGTGCCCGGCTCCAGGGAACGTCCGAGCACGGCGCGCAGCAGCACATTGCTGGCCAGGACGTCTCCACGGTGGCCGAGCAGCAGTGCCGGGACGTGGTCGAGCGTGCGAATCAGGCGCAGCATGCCGGGATCGGGGCGCTGGGCCGCCGGTGCCTGCGCGTGGCGGCGGGGTGCGGGGGCGGCGAGGTCGTGCAGGTGAGCGCGTTCCACGTCGTCCAGGCGCAACGCCCGGGCGAGTGCGTCGAGGACTTCGTTGGAGATGTTCGCCTGGCGGCCCTGTTCCAGCCTGCTGTAGTAGTCCGTGCTCAGGCCGGCCAGGAACGCGAGTTCCTCCCGCCGCAGGCCCGGAACACGCCGGTCGCCGGGGAACGCCTGGATTCCCGCCTGGCCGGGGGTGAGACGGTCACGGCGGGAGCGCAGAAACGCTGCGAGCGCAGCACGGTCACGGGACATGTGTCCAGGTTAGGAGCGATGGCCGGGATGTGGGTGGTCCTGCCGTGCCCAGGTTCATCCTGACCTGGCCCCTCGGCGTCACTCGGCCGTAGACATGGAGGCATGACTTCCACCTCTGTGAACCCCGGCACCCCCCTCGCCCCTGCCGCCCGGCTGGCGGGACGCACCGCCGTTGTCACCGGCGCGACCAGCGGGCTCGGCGCCGCGATCGCCCGGACGCTGGCCGGCGAGGGCGCCCATGTCGTCGTCGGCGGCCGGGACGCCGCGCGCGGCAAGGCCGTCGTCGAGGAGATCCGTGCGGCCGGCGGCAGCGCCGACTTCGTCGAGGCGGACCTGGCAGGTAGCTACGAACAGCTCCGTGCCTTCGCCGCCGACGCCACCTCCGCCCTCGGCGGGCGCGTCGACATCCTGGTCAACAACGCGGGCCTCTACCCGACCACCGCCACCGCCGACCTGCCCGACGCGGACCTCGACGCCGTTCTCGCGGTCAACGTCCGTGCCCCCCACGTCCTGGTCGGCGCCCTGGCGCCCGCCATGGCCGAGCGCGGCAGCGGAGCGATCATCAACCTGGGTTCCTGGATGGCCCAGGTCGGCAACCCCTTCGGGGCGATGTACACCGCGTCCAAGGCCGCCGGCGAGCAGCTCACACGCGCCTGGGCCGCCGAGTTCGGGCCGCGCGGCGTACGCGTGAACGCCGTGGCGCCGGGCGTGACGCTCACCGAGGGTAACGAGGCGCAGCGCGAGCTTATGGACGCGATGACCGCCCCGACCCCTGCCGGTGAGGTCCTTCAGCCGGACGACATCGCCCAGGGAGTCCTGTACCTCGTCTCCGATGCCGCCGCGAGGGTCCACGGCATCACGCTCTACATCGACGGCGGAATCTCCCACACCCGCCTGAATTAGAGCTACCGAAAAGCATCAGAAACCCACGACAGACAAACCTCAGGAGTCCCCATGACAACCGCGACCGCAACACTGTCTCCCCTCGTCAAGAGACTGAGCCTCATATCGGCCGCCATGCTGTTCGGCGCCGGTCTGGGCTGGATCGCGCTGCCGTCCACGCTCGTCGATCTGTTCGGCGTTCCGCTCGCAGACGAGTCGCATGCGTACGCCGCCCTCAAGGGCATGGAGGATATCCTGCCCGCATTGCTGGTCGGGCTGTTCGTCTTCCAGCAGAACCGCCAAGCGCTGCGCACGACCTTGTACGTCATGCTGCTCGTGCCCATTATGGACAGCACGCTTGTCATCATCGAAAAGGGTCTGACGCCCGCCCTTCTGATGCAACTTCCTTATGTACTCGTTCCGCTCGCGGCTGCCTATCTCCTCGGTGATTCCGTTCGCGCCACTTCTATTGCGGCGAAGTCGGCCCAGGCAGCCTGAGAACGTACGGACAAGAATGTTCCAGGTGGAGGGGCGCCCCGACAGGATCGAGGCGCCCCTTGACCGCCGTGGCTCAGGCGGTCCGCGCCGGGGAGACCGCGACCGGCTCCCGGTGCGCCTCATGGTGGTTGGCGTTCTTCGGTGTGGCCAGTACCGTCCTCGTCCGCTCGTCGAGGGCGTCCTCGGACAGTGCCCCCTTGCTCGCGAGGACGGTTTCCAGCGCGGTGAGCCAGTGTTCGTAGTAGCTCCACGAATCGCCGTCCGCCCCGCTTTCCCAGCGTTCGATCGAGGTGATCAGCGACTGCTGGAACTCGTTCCACTCGTAGTGGCCTTCGTGGTACGCGGCCACCGCCATGGCGAAGGCGCGCAGCTCCCACGGCTCGTCGAAGGCCTTGTCTCCGGCCCCCGGCAGGTCGCAGAGGAGGGCTTCGACCCGGCGGCGGGCGTTGTCGAGTTCGGCGGCGTCCGGCCGCATGTCCGTGCTCATGACGCCGGGGCGGCGGCCGGGCCGACCCCGATCATCGAGTCGCGGGTGACGAGCGCCGCCAGCTCTTCCTCGCCGAGTCCTTCGGTGCCCTCGGGACGCGTCGGCAACACCCAGTACCGCAGTTCCGAGCTGGAGTCCCAGACGCGGATCTCCACCGTGTCCGGGATCGTGTAGCCGAAGTCCTCGGCCAGGACCTTGCGCGGCTCACGGACGATCCGGGCCCGGTAGGCGGGCGCCTTGTACCAGTTGGGCGGCAGGCCGAGTACCGGCCACGGGTAACACGAGCACAGCGTGCACACGATCGCGTTGTGCACGGTCTCGGTGTCCTCCACGACGATCATGTCCTCGCCCTGGAGGCCGCTGATCCCCAGCTCGCGGCAGGCGGCGGTCGCGTCGGCGAGGAGCCGTGCCTTGAACTCGGGGTCGGTCCACGCGCGGGCCACGACCTTGGCACCGAGCTGCGGGCCGACCTCGTTCTCGTAGATCTCCGCCAGCCGGTCGACGGCGGCGGTCGTCATGACGCCCTTCTCGATCAGGAGCGCTTCCAGCGCCTTGACCCGGGCGGTGATCTCCTCCTGCGTGTGCAGGGGGGTGTCGGTGGCTGCCATGGTCAGGCCGCTCCTTCGGTCGTGACGAGTGTCATGTAGGGCTCCCAGGTGTCGATGTAGACGGCACCGTTGGGATCGCCGGTGTCCTTGCCCCAGAGTTCTTCGGCGGTGAAGCGGACGGTGTAGACGTGCTCGGGCGCGTCGCCTCCGCCGTTGCCGGCGCTGTCGGGATAGATGTACGTGCCGTGCGCACCGGTGATCACGCCGGTCCGCCCACGGATGTAGCCGGCCCGGCGGGTGTGACCGGTCGGGCTGTCGTGCGCGATCCGCACCACGTCGCCGACCTTGAACGCGGCGACCTTGTCGGACTCCCGCGCGGCCGACGCCCCTTCCCAGACCGCGGTGTTGATGAAGTCGAGGAATTCCTGGTCGTCCCGCTGCGGCAGCGGAGCGTCCGGGTTCTCCAGGTAGTGCTTGGTTCGCTCGGCCAGTTCCGCCGGGTCGATCACCCCGGCCTTCTCGGCGAAGTGTTCGGCGGCGTGCATCCAGTGCTCGTAGTAGTTGGACATCAGGTACTCGGCCGGGTCCATCTGCTCCATGGCGTGCCGGAACTGGTCCACGTTGAACATTCCGGCCCGGAAGCAGGAGATGAACAGGGCGAACGCCGGTTTCTCCCACTCCGCGCGGTAGACCGGCTCGTTCTCCTGCGTCACGACGGGTCCCATCCCGTCGGTGCCGCCGAGGTCGAAGACTCCGTTCATGTGCTGCTCCCTGTGCTGACGGCGACCGGGGGTGCGGGGAACCCGCCGACCGCCTGTTCGTAGGTGTGTGCGACGCGCAGCACGGTGGCGTCGTCGAAACGCCTGCCGGTGATCATCAGGCCGGCGGGCAGGCCGTCGACCTGTTCGGTCGGCACGCTGCACGACGGGTGGCCGGTCACGTCGAAGGGTGCGGTGTTGCCGATCATCGACAGCGCGGTGTGCAGATAGTCCGCCAGCGAGACGTCGGCCGGCGGAATCTCCTTGGCCGTGTACGGCACTGTGGGCATGACCAGCACGTCGTACTGGTTCAGAGCTTCATCGTAGGCCGCGCGGATCTCGGGGACGAGGCGGCGGGCCATGCCGTAGTACTTCCCGCCCCCGGTCTCGAAGGTGTATCGGCCGGAGAGTCCCACGAGCTTCACGGTCTTGGAGAGAGTCGAGCCGTACTCGATCCGTCCGCGGGCGTAGTGGGCGATCAGCTCCGGGTCGTAGAAGTCGTCGGCGTTCAGGCCATAGGCGTTGCCGTCGATCATCTGGTAGGCCGCGCCCTCGGTACCGATCACGTTCCACACGTGCAGGGCGTCCGTGTGCCAGGGGATGGACACCTTCTCCACGGTGAGTCCGGCCGAGCCCAGCACGTCGATGGCGGCGCGGACGGCATCGTCGACGCCCGGATCGGAGAACGGTGTGCCGAACCCCTCGGTGACGACACCGACGCGGAGCCCTGACGCGGGCGCGGCGAGCACCGCCAGGTAGTCGACCGGCGGGATCACGTCCGGCTGGCGCGGGTCGAATCCGTCGGTTCCGGCCAGCACACCCAGCATGGCGGCCGCGTCGGCGACGGTGCGGGTCATCGGGCCGACATGGTCGATGGTCCGCTCGATGGGGAACGCGCCGGTGTAGGGGACCAGGCCGTGGGTGGGTTTGTGCCCCACGATCCCGCAGAACGCGGCCGGCATGCGGATCGAGCCGCCCTGGTCACCGCCGAGGGCGAGATCGACCTCTCCGGCCGCCACGAGCGCGGCACTGCCACTGGACGAACCGCCCGTGGTCCGGCTCTCGTCCCACGGGTTGCGCACCGGCCCCGGCTTCGAGGTGAAGCTGGCGCCCGAGAAACACAGGTCCTCGCACACCGCCTTGCCCGCGATCGTCGCGCCGGCGTCGAGCAGCCGGCGTACGGCAACGGCGTCGACGCGCGGGACGAAGCCCTCGACGGTACGCGAGCCGTTCATCATCGGTACGCCCGCGACCGCGACGTTGTCCTTCACCGCGACCGTACGGCCGGCCAGCGGGCCCTCGGACGACTCGTTGACCGAGGTCTTCACGTACCAGGCGCCCAGCCGGTTCTCCTCCGGGGAGGGCGACGTCCAGGAACGGTCCGGGACAGGAGGAGCCGTCCGCTCGTAGAGCTGCTCGACCGCCGCCGAGGAGGCAAGGGTGCCCGCCACCGCGGGCACGAACTCCTCCAGCTCCTCTGCGGACAGCCCGAACTGAAAATACTTGTCGATTGCCGCGAGACGAGCGGCATCAGGGGTGGGGAGCGATGACAATGGACGACTCCTCTTTCGTATGCCTCGGGTCGGGGGATTCGAGGTCTTGTGTCGTGGGACAGGTCATTCGGATGTGTCACGGACGAGCACGCAGTCCCCGCAGACGGGGCCGCGCTCGCCCGGCGTGACCTGGTGGAGCAGACAGCAACTGAGCCGCTGGAACCGTCCGGCCTCGTCGACCGTGCCGGCATCGCCGAGCGGTGGCCGACGCATCAGCGCCGCCGCGATGTGCCGGGTCTTCGCGCTCTCCTCAGGGCGGATCTCGGTGAGGAGAGACGCCGCGCTGTTGACGACCGAGGCCACGTTGCCCCACAGCACCCGGGGCGACACGCCCAACTCCTCGACCGCCGCGGTCAGTTCCCGCACCGGTCCGTCGATCACTCGCTCGGACATCAGCGCCGCGACGCGGTCATTGCCCGGCTGGGCAGGAGGCGGCGCGGACGGGACGGGAATCGAGAGGGGAACGGGTCCCCCGAGTACGGGCTGCCACCAGGTCGAGGCGAGGTTCAGGTCCAGTACCTGGCCGGTTCGTACGGCCAGGGCCAGCGCCGGTGCGATCAGACGGGCGACAAGGCCGAGATGAGCGAGCGAAGCGGCCGCCTTCGGGTCGACCGAACGCCCGGGTATCCCGCCCAGCGCCGCCAGTTCCCGGCCGACCTGAAGCACCCAGTGCCTCAACGCCGCCCGGTTACCGGCCAGTTCACCAAGCTGATGCCATGGTGGCGCGGCGATCGCGTCGGGTGCGTGGACGTCCGTTCCGAAAAGGGGGCCGAGGCCGCTGAGCGCGTCGGTCACCGTCTTCTCGGCGTACGTCACACACCTACCGGTGTCCGGTCCACCGTGGCGATACGGCCAGGGGTGAGCAGCCGCTCGGCCAGCGGTCCGAACAGCAGCCCGATGGCCGCCCAGAGCAGGATCTGCGCGCCCACCGTGTACATCCGGAACGCGGACAGCACGTCGGCCGGGAACCCGTCGTAGACGATGGTGCCGTCGGTGTCGCGCAGGGCGAACGGGGTTTCCGTCGCGTGCCCGCCGTGTCCGAAGGACGGCAGGATCGCCATGACGACGCCGATCACCAGGATGAACGTGCCCCCCGCGACCAGGCTGGCATTCCAGTTCCCCAGCCGCGGCGCCAGCTGCCGGCCCAGCCGGACGGCGACCAGCAGGATGGCCACTGAGCCAGCGACCATGATCAGGTACATGCTGCCGCGGTTCACGATCGTGTCGTGGTCCCCGACCGCCGGCGGGTTGGCCGGATACTTCAGGAAGGGCACCAGGTAGATGCCCAGCAGCCCGGCCCCCGCCAGAAGCAGCGCGAGCGTACGAGGCCGGAGCTTGCCCACCCGGCCCACTGACACCGTGAAGACCACGGCGAACAGCGCGCCCATCGCCACCCCGAACAGGATCATCCCGACGCCCATGCCCAGGTCGGCCTGGATCGTACGGCTGAACAGTTCGGCTTCATGCTCGTGCGTCGACAGGCCGGCCGCAGCGTCCAGAGCGGACTGTGCGGCGTCGCGGCCGCTCTCGTAGTTGATCGCCGCCTCGACCTGCGGCTCCACGAAGATCCGGGTGAACACGGCAGCCAGCAGTCCGGCCAGGGCACCGATCAGCATGCCGCGCAGGATCAGTCGTCTCTCCATGCTCCCCCTCCTTCCTTTCGATTCCGCTCGCGCGGTCAGTGACAGGGGAAGCCGAGGGAGTGGCGGGCGTCGTGCACGAACTCGTGAATGTGCATGTCGTTTCCGAACACGGAGACCATGCCCTGGTCGACACCGATGAAGTAGTAGAGCGCCAGCGCCATGAACATCGTGCCGGTGAGCAGCAGGGCCGACTTGGAGGCCGACAGCACGGACGGGGACGCGGCCGATGGCGCGTGGTCAGCAGGAAGGGCAGTCACCAGAGGCCTCCTCGCGGGGATCGTGATCCCGGCTGGAACGTGTGGACAGGCCTCAACCTAGGCTCGCTTGAGCCAATAGGTCAATATGTGTTGACGTAACGCCTAAGTTAAAGGGTGCCTGCGTGAGCGGGACCCTCGCCTCACACGGTCAGGCGGACCGGATGCCCGGTTCGGTGGTTCCCGCCTCTGCCTCGGTCCCGGCCGCGCGCCCGGCGTCGGCGAGGGCTCCCTGGAACAGCGCGTGCAGCGTGGCGAGGACGTCGCGTGCGGGGCCGGAGGAGTCGATCGAGTAGTGGCGGAAGCGGCCGGCCTTGCGTTCGGTGACCAGGCCGGCGGCTCGCAGGACACGTAGGTGGCTGGACACGCCGGTGCGGCCGATGCTGTTGATCTGCTCGGCCAGCTCACCCACGGTGCACTCCTCGCGTTCGGCCAGCACGCCGAGGATCTGGCGGCGTACCGGATCGGCGAGTGCGTCGAAGGCCAGGTCTGCAGGCACCTGTCATCGCCCTTTCCATTGGTCAGTGACGGTTGACATGTGTAAGCGTAGCCCACGGTGCGCGACCAGGAGGAGGTGCTCCTCCGCGAACGCACACTGGGTCACAGCACTTCGAAGGTCATACCGACCGCGACCGCCAGATGGGATTCGTACTGAGGCCGCAGCCTGATCGCCTCCGCGGGGGTGGGGTTGTCGGGCCGGGAGTCCAGGCTCGTGGTGGACAGAAGGCCGCTTCGTTCGAGGCCGGCCAGGAGGTGCACACCGTCGTAGCAGTGTTCCGCCCACGAGTTGAGGACAGGGGACTCGTCACCGAAGGTGAAGCGGTACTTGTCGTTGAGTTCCTGGTGACGCGGTGATTCGAGGGACTCGAACGAGTGCGAGGTCGAGTAGAGATTGGCCGACCGGTCGCCACCCAGTGCGTACAGGACGTTCTCCTCAAGGCTGCCGGAGAAGCGGACCAGGGCCTTGTCGAGGCCCCGGGCTCTGATGGCGAGGAGCGTGGTGCTGAGGTCACGCCCCGGCATGTTCACGATGACGCCCCGGGCGCGGCTGCGGACCAGCTCGTCCATGAAACGCGGCATCTCCCGGCGCACCGTGGCGAGGGGCAGCAGTCGGTCGAGGACGACCCTTCCCCCGGCGGCCTCTATGACCGCGCGCGCCGAGTCGCGCATGGCGCGCGGCCACACGTAGTCCGTACCGACGATCGCCCATTCGTTGACCTGCCGTTCGGCGATCACTCGTGCGAGCCCGGCCGCCATCACCTGAGGCGGCTCACCGGAGCAGTAGAAGCCGGACAGCCGGCGAGCGTCCTCGTGTCCCGGCGTGAACACGTAGGGCACAGGATGGTGCGCGAGAGCGCACTCGATCTCCTCCAGGACGTCGCTGGTGTGCAGGCCGACAAAAGCGTCCACCGCGTGACTGTGGGCAAGGTCCGCCACGCGCTCGGCCACGCGTCGGGGCGGTCCACCCGAGTCGACGAGTACGAACTCCAGCCCCCGGTCGAAGGACGTCGCCGAATTCTGCAGCTCTCGGCCGGCCAGCGTGACAACTTCCAGGGCAGAGGGCCCCGCCAGCCCGATGACACCGGACATGGGCAGCACCAGCCCCAGCCGGAGTCGACGGGGGTCGGCGCCTTCTATCATGGCTTCCAGGCCGTCGAGTAGCCTGACGCCATACGACATAACCGGCATGCTACCGCTCGGTGAGTGCGAGGAAAGGGGCATGTCTGTGGACCAGTCGGACCTCGCGGTGGGCACGGACGAGGTCGAGGCGCTCGAACAACTGCTGAACGCGGCTCGCCTGCTGACTCGCGGCCTCAACGAGATCCTGGCCGAGGACGGCCTCACCGTCGACCTGTGGCGCATCATGCACGTCCTGGCGAAGCGACCGGGCCTGCTGATGGGCGAGGTCGCGAAGAGTCTGACGATCCCCAACGCCACGACGACGCGACTCGTCAACCAGCTGGTGGATTCGGGACTGGCCTACCGCAAGCCCCACGTGGACGACAGCCGCAAAGCGGTCGTGTACCTGTCGCGCACCGGTCGGGAGCGACTGGCGCGAGCCACGTCGCTCGTCGGGGCGAGGAGGTCGACGCTGCCGGCCTTCGCACATCTGCTGGACGCTTCCGACATGGCGGCTACGACGCGGTCAACTGCAGCCCCGTAGCGGTCGCCTCGGTGACGTACATGTGCTGCGTGACCTGGTCGCTCTCGTCGAGAGTGACGGTGCCACGGGGGAGTTCGAAGCGCCCCGGACGTATGGTCTCGGCGATCAGCTTCGGTGCGTCCGCGCCGACCTGCCGTGCGGCGGACCACCAGATGTGTACCGCCCCGAACACCGACTCACTGAACGTCGACACCGGCGGGGCCCAAGGACCGAAAGTGTCCCGGTATCGGCGCAGGAGGCCGGCGTTGCCCGCCGTCGCTATCTGCTCGACATAGCCGGAGACCGTGTAGAGGCCGGGCGCGGCGTCGGCTCCCACGTGCGCCAGGATGGACTCGTCCAGGGCGGGGGCCAGGGTGACGCACTGGTCCCGCAGCCCCATCGCGTGGCACTGCCGCTCGAAGGCCACGGCGTCCGCGCCCACGAACGTGGACAGCACGATGTCCGCGCCCGAGGCGGTCACCGCGTCGATGAGCGGGGTGAAGTCACGCGTACCCAGCGCGGCGAACCGCTCACCGGCCACCTGAGCACCGGAGCCGGCCAGGACCCGCCGCGCCGCCGCGTGCATGCTGCGAGGCCAGCAGTAGTCGTTGCCGGCCAGGAACCAGCGTCTTCCGCCGGCCGCCCGCATAAGCGGCTTCGCGGCGGCGGCAAGCTGGTCGTCCGGCCGCTCACCGAGCTGAACGCGCAGCGGACCGGTGCCGCCGCCCTCGTTCATCACGGTGTGCATCACGAGCACCTCGGTCTTGGCGAGCGCCTCGGAGACCGCGAAAAAGGTGGCCGAGGTCGTACAGACCAGGATCGTGCGACAGCCGGCCCTCACCAGCCGCCAGGCCTCGGCGACGCCGACAGCGGGGTCCGTGGCGTCGTCCCCGACCATCAGCTCCACCGGGCGGCCCTGTACACCGCCCTCCGCGTTGATCTCCTCCACGGCGAGCGTCGCCATGTGGTCTGCCGCGGCGGCGAACAGGCTCCCCAGGCCGGACTTGCTGGTCAGCAGGCCGAGTCTCGGATTCGGGGAGGTGGCGCGACCGGTCGGGAACCCGCGGCGGCGCATCAACCACTCAAGGCCGGACTCGTCGAGCTCGGCGAACAGCCGCACTCTCGTCCCGCCGCGCTCGGGGTCGAAGCGCAATTTGATACGTCCCCGCCAGGGCTGGTCGTGCAGAATCTCGATGCGGCCGCCGTCACCGCCGGTGCGGCGGATCTGGCCGCGTCCCGGCGAGGGCGGGCGCACCTTCGTGATCCGGCCGATGATCTCCGCCACGTCGGCGACCGGACCGCCGAGCGGGGCACGCATACTCACCGCCGCGCCCACGGCGACGCGGTCGCACACGGCGTCGAACACCCAGCCTGCACCCGTGCCCGCTCCGAAGAGGCCGAACGTCGCGAGCGGCGGGGCGGCGGTCCATTCCTCGGCGGGCAGCACCAGTGCAGCCATCACGTCACCTCATCACCCGGAGCGGATGTCGGAGCGCTCGGCGTTGGCGAGGGCGCTCCCTTTCAGCCAACCGCCACCATAGCGACACCCCACATCGGTATTTCCGTATGGAAATGTATGAGGGGGTTATTTCCGACGTGTGTCCCGCCCGTCACGTCCTAGTCTCCCACGCATCCTCGCTGTTGGATCGAGGTGTTGGAGCGGATCGGGCGAGGACAGCTGATGGAAACCGGAAGCGCACCGGCGGCCAAGGGTGGCCGCATGCTCAGCGAGCACCCCGTCGCAGCGGAGTTCCACCCCACACTCAACGAGTCACTGACGCCGGACACCGTTCCCTACAGCGGGAGGGAGAAGGTCTGGTGGCAGTGCGGGAAGAATCCCGAGCACGCCTGGGACGCGACGCCGAACAACAGGACAAAGCCGACAAGGCCCTCAGGCTGCCGTTACTGCCGAGGGAAACGCCTCGGTGATGAGGTCCCCTTCGAGAGGAGCCTGGAGGGCCGCTTCCCGGAGACAGCCGCAGAGCTCGACGTGGAGCGATCCGGCTTCACCGCCAGTGAAGTCCTCTACGGAGCGAAGACCGAGGCATGGTGGAGGTGCCCGAGGCCGTTCGGGCACCCGGACTATCCCATGCTGGTAAACAGTCGGACGAACCCGGGCCAGAAACAAGGCTGTCCGTACTGTGCGGGGAAACGTCTGTCGCCCGAGCGATCGCTTGCCTCCGTTGCACCCTTGGTCGCCGGGGAGTTCCTGAGCCCGGTCAACGGCACGACTCCCGAGGAGATCTTCTCCCAGGACAACCGGCGATACGTCTGGAAGTGCTCGACGATCCCCTCCCACCGTTGGGCAGCGAGCCCGAACAATCGGGTCGGGAAGAACTCCGGGTGTCCCTACTGCAGCGGTGCCCGAGTCTGGGAAGCCAATCGGCTCGGTGACCTCCGTCCGGACCTGGTGGAACAGTGGGACGGCGACCGCAACGGTTCGCTGACTCCCTGGACGGTCTCCGTCGGCTCCAGTCGCAAGGTCCACTGGAAGTGCCCCGGAGGAGAAGATCATCGCTGGCGGGCGCGTGTCCACAAGCGCGTCGCGGGTCAAGGCTGCCGGTTCTGCGCTGGTCACGAGGCTTCGGAAACCACCAGCCTGCTTGCCCTGCGGCCGGACCTGGCGGCTCAACTGGATGCCGAAAAGTCCGGCATCAGCGCTGCCGAGTTGACCCTGGCCAGCAATAGGGAGGTGCACTGGATCTGTCCGGTCAGTCCTGACGAGCACACCTGGCCGGCGAAGGTTCTCAACCGGACTCTCAACGGCACTGGCTGCCCGGACTGCAACCTGCCCGGCACATCCGCCCAGGAAATCAGGATCGCCGCTGAACTCGGCACAGTGCTCGACGTGGACTTCGGCCGCCACATCATCCGGACGGGAGAGCGCGTCGAGCGGGTGGACATCTACATCCCCTCGCTGTCACTGGTCCTCGAGTTCGACGGTTCCTACTGGCACGAGAGCACAGAAGAGACCGACGCGGAGAAGTCGCGTCGGCTTCGGACTGTCGTCAGGCACGTGGTCCGCATCCGGGAGCATCCCCTTGAGCGCCTTGATCCTGTTCACGATGTTGTCGTGCCCTTCCAGGCCGCCCCGGAGACGGCAGCCCGCATCGTGCTGGAACACCTTGTCGGTCTCGCGGTCATCCCCCACTCCGCAGTCGAGGACTATCGCCGGCTACCGGGTCCGCGGGCAGCTGACCGCGCAGAGCAGATCCTGGCGGACCTTCGTATTCGTGCCCGCGACCGGAAGAGCATCAAGGGCCAGGTGAGGCATCCGGACCGCGCCCAGTGACGACCGTGGCGATCGCCGTCTCTCCGGCCGCGGGCGATCGGCCTCGCCCGGCGCCGGGCCGATGTCCTCTGCGCCACACATCCACTACCCGGCGGCCCCGGTCAGTGTGCACTTGGCCAGGCGGCCTTCCTGCATGACCAGCACCACGTTCGCCGGGTCGCCGAGTACGTCGACGTCGGCGACCGGATCGCCGTCGCACACGACGAGGTCGGCGGTCTTGCCGGGTTCGATGGTGCCGAGGGTCTCGTCCAGCCCCATCAGCTGAGCGGCGTTCAGCGTTCCGGCGCGGATGACGTCCAGCGGCGACATGCCCAGTTTCACCATGTGGCCGAGTTCTTGGAGGTTTTGGGCGTGCGGGACGGCGCCCGCGTCGGTGCCGAGGGCCACCTTCACTCCGCGCCGGACCGCCTCGCTCAGCCGCTCGATGGCGGCGTCGGCCATGCGCATCTTCTTCTCGTACGCCTCGGCTGTGTAGCGTTCCCGCCCCATGTGGAAGGTCGACAGAGTCGGTACGACGAACGCGCCCTTCTCCAGCATGAGATCGATGCCCTCGTCGTCGATGAGATAGCCGTGTTCGATGCTGGACACGCCTCCGCGCAGGGCGTTCTTGATGCCCTGCGTGCCCTGCGCGTGTGCGGCGACGGGCCGGCCGCGATGGCGTCGGGTCTCGTCCACGACCGCCGCTATCTCCTCCACGGTCAGGCCCTCGTCCTCGGGCTGGTCGCTCGGGCTGTTCACGCCACCCGTCGCGCAGATCTTGAGGACGTCGGCACCGTCGTGGAGCAACCTCCTCGTCGCCAGCCGGACCTGGACCGGGTCGTCCGCCAGTTCGCTGAAGGGCTCGGGGAGGGCCGCCGACGGGTCGAAGCCGCTCGGCAGACTGAAGTCGGCGTGTCCGCCGGTGTGACTCATCAGCCGCACCGCGACGTGCAGTCGAGGCCCCTCGATCAGGCCCTGCGCGACCGCGTCCCGATAGCCGGCATCGATGCCGCCGAGGTCCCGTGCCGTCGTGATGCCGGCATGCAGCGTCTCGCGCATGCGCCGCGCCCGCTCGAAGACGGTGACCGTCGGCCGGTTGGTCAGCAGCCGTCCTCTGAAATCGGCGTTGCTGTCCATGAGGAAGTGCACATGGCAGTCGAAGAAACCCGGCAGCAGCGTACGTCCAGCGAGATCGATGACCGTCGCGGAGTCGGTCTCCGGCTTCGAGGCCTGCGGACCGACATAGGTGAACCTGCCGTCCTCCACCACGACGGCCACCGACTCGACGGGGGCGGCGCCGGTCCCGTCGATCAGGCGGGCGTTGGTGAACACAGTGGGGCCTGGTGATCGATGGTCGCGGTTCTCGGTCATGTCCTACTCCTGTCCCGCGAGAGGCGCGGTGTCATAGATTCCGGTCCGTTCCCCGACTCGTTCGCCGACCTGTCTGCGAACACCGGCGGTCGCAGCGCGGCCCAGGGGCGCTCCACCTCCAGCTGCGCCGCGACGGAGACCAGCAGGTCCTCCCGCCCATAGGCCGCCGCGAGCTGGATTCCGATGGGCTCGCCGGACTCGGTCAGCGTCGCGGGCACCGCGATCGCGGGTTGCCCGGTCGTGTTGAACGGCGCGGTGAAGGTGAGTACGTCGACCGACTTCTGTAGGCCGTCGACTTCCTGCCACGGCCAGCCCACCGGCTTCGGTGGCGTGGCGAACACCGGGCTCAGCAGCAGGTCGAACTCCTGCCACCAGTCCGCCATGGAAGCGCGCAGCCGCTCCTGCCAGACGAAGGCGTCGGCGAGCTCCAGTCCCGTGATCTCCCGCCCACGCCGCAGCCAGAACCGGGTGACGGAGTCGAGGTCGTCCGGGCCGGGTCGCTCACCGAGTTCCGCGCTCAGCGTCTCGACGGTCTGGACCGCGGTGACGCTGAGCGCGTCGAAGAGCGCCTTCAGGCACATCGGATCCAGCATCGGTTCGGGATGGGCCTCCTCGACCTCGTGTCCGAGCCTTTCGAGTATCCGGGCGGTGTCCAGCACAGCGTCCCGTACGGGCTTCACGACCTGCGGGGCGTGGTCGGGCGTCCGGGCGAGGACACCGATCCGGAGCCGCCCAGGGTCACGGCCGACCATCGCCGCCAGGCCGCCCGGCGGAAGAGGGGCGGGGCCGCCCCGGTCGCCCGGCGCACCGCCGCTCACCGCGTCGAGCACCGCCGCGGTGTCCCGTACGGTCCGGGTGACCACCGCCGGAACGCTGTGTCCCCACCGGTCGGGCCTGCCCGGGCCCGCGCTGATCCGCCCGAGGCTCGGCTTCAGGCCGACCAGATGGCAGAACGCGGCCGGCATCCGGATCGAACCGCCGCCGTCGCCTCCCTGCGCCACGGGCACCATGCCCGCGGCAACCGAGGCCGACGCGCCGCCCGAGGAGCCACCGGACGTCAGATCCGTACGCCAGGGATTCCGCGTGACGCCGTGGACGCTGCTCTCGCTGACCGAGAGCAGGCCGAATTCCGGGGTCGAGGTCTGGCCGACGACCACGAAGCCGGCTGCCCTGAGCCGTCGGTTGATGACGGCGTCCTCCCTGGCGACGCGGCGGTGCCGGGCCACCCACGCGGACCCGTAGTTCGCCGGGTCGCCCTTGCTGTCGTTGAGCGCCTTCACCAGCGTGGGCACACCCGCGAACGGGGCGTCCTCGCGGATGCGGTCCGCCTCGGCGAGCGCCTGCTCGTACCGTCGGTGAGTGATGGCGTTGATCTGCGGATCGGTCGCTTCGACGCGCTCGATGGCGGCCTCGACCAGCTCTCTCGGTGACGCCTCACCCCGCCGGACCAGGTCCGCCTGGGCCACGGCGTCCATGGTGGCCGGGACCTTCATGCACGTACCTCCTCGTCCGCGGTTTGGGCGTCTGCGGGGAAGTGACAGGCCGCGGCGTGCCCCGCCCGAACCGTGGACAGCTCCGGAACCTCCGCCCAGCAACGGGATGCGGCCTTGGAACACCTGGGGGCGAACGCGCACCCTTCGGTTTCCGCCCGCTTCTCGTGCGGTGCCTCGTCCGCCGGGCTCGTCGCGCCGGACTCGGGCCGGTCGCGCGGGTCGGCGGACGGGACGGCGTCCAGCAGCGCCCTGGTGTACCAGTGCGCCGGCGAGGCGAAGAGCGCTTGCGCCTCCGCGATCTCCACGACCCGGCCCGCGTACATCACCAGCACCCGGTCCGAGACGGCCTGGACCACCGCGAGGTCGTGGGAGATGAAGACGTAGGTCAGGTCCTCCGCCCGCTGGATCCTGAGCAGCAGATCCAGCACCTGTGCCTGCACGGAGACGTCCAGCGCCGAGGTCGGCTCGTCGAGGACCACGACCTCCGGGCGGGCGGCGACCGCGCGTGCGATGGCGATGCGCTGCTTCTGACCGCCGGAGAACTCGTGCGGCAGCCGGCCCGCGGCCTCCGGCGGCAGGCCGACCTCGGCCAGCACTTCGTCGATCCGCCGACGTGCCTCTGCGCCCGTCACGCCGCTCGTGGCCAGTGGCTCGCGCACTGAAGTGGCCACCCGCAGCTTCGGGTTGAGCGAACCCGACGGGTGCTGGAACACCATCTGCACGGCACGCCGGAAAGCCCTCAGCCGCTTGCCCCGGAGCCCGCTGTAGTCGGTACCGTCCTTCTCCAGCCGTCCCGAGGTCGGTTGGTCCAGCCGGACCAGCATCTTGGCGAGGGTGCTCTTGCCCGAGCCGGATTCACCGACGACGCCCAGTACTTCGCCCCTGCCGACGCTCAGCGAGACGTCCCTGAGCGCATGCACGGTATGGCCGTTCGAGCGGAAACCGCGGCTCAACCCGTCCGCCACGAAGAGTGCGGAGCCGTCCGTATCGGCCGTCCCCTGGGGAGTTGCGCTCCCGTCCGGCCCGTTCACGGACTCGGGCCGGACCCGTTTGCCCAGAGTGGGCACCGAGCCGAGCAGCATCTTCGTGTACTCCGAAGCCGGACGCAGCAGTACGTCCTCCGCGCTGCCGGTCTCGACGATCTCGCCGTCCCTCATGACCGCAACCCGGTCCGCGGTCTGTGCGATCACGCCGATGTCGTGCGAGATCAGCAGGATCGCGACCCCGAACTCGTCGCGGATCGTCCGCAGCAGCCCCAGGATCTCGGCCTGCACCGTGACGTCCAGCGCTGTCGTCGGTTCGTCGGCCAGGAGCAGCCGTGGTTCGCCGGCCAGTGCGAGCGCCATGGCCACGCGCTGTCGCAGTCCGCCGGAGAGCTGGTGCGGATACTGGCGTGCCCTGCGCTCCGGTTCCGGCACACGCACCCGGCGCAGCAGCTCGACCACCGCCTGCCGCCGTGCGTCTCCCTTCAGGCCACGGTGCCGCGTCAGCACCTCACCGATCTGCCGGCCGACCCGCATGCTCGGGTCCAGCGCTCCCATGGCGTCCTGGAAGACCATCGCGACCTCGCCGCCGCGCAGCCGCATGAGCGCCTTGTCGTCCGCGGCCGACAGGTCGGTGCCGCACACCTCGAACAGTTCGGCGGTCACCTGTGCCTGCTTCGGCAGCAGTCCGAGGCAGGCCATCGCCACGGAGGTCTTGCCGCTCCCACTCTCGCCGATCAGGCCGACGATCTCTCCGGCCCGCACCGTCAGGTCGACCCCGCGGACGCTGGCCGGCGCCGTACCGTACCGGACTCCGAAGTCACGGAATCGCAGTACGGCTTCCGCGCGGGACTCGTCGTCGTTCTCCGTCTTCCCCGTGCCGTCCACCACCGTGGCGTTCATCGTCGCTCCGTCATGCGATCCACGCGTTCTTGAAGAACATGCGCGTACTGGATGCCTCGGTCTCGAAGCCCGCCAGCTTGCTGGACCAGACGTCGTACACCGTGGGTGCGGCGTACGGGACGAGCATGTACGCCCGCTCCGCCACGTACTGGTTCAGTTCCTCGTACATCTTGCTGCGGTCCTGGTCGCTGTCGGCCTTGTGGATGGCGTCCGACATCCGCTGCCAGAGTTCCGGGTCGTCGACCTTCGTCGTCTTGCCGTTCTTCTCGAACCACAGGCTCAGGTATTGACTGGCGTCGGCGTTGAGGGAGGACGTCAGCTGCATCATGTCGGCGTCCCAGTCGCCCGACAGCAGGTTGCTGATCAGCTGCTCGAAGGGGACCTGGGCGATGTCCACCGTCACGCCGATCTTCGACAGCTGTTCCTTGATGAGCTGCGCGGTGGCGAGCTTGTCCGGCCGGTTCGACCGGATCGCCAGTTTGAGCTTCACGCTGCCCGCCCCCGATTCGGCGAGGAGCTGCTTCGCCTTGGCCGGGTCGTACTGGGTGTTGGGCAGGTCGGCCTTCTCGCCGGACAGGACCGGGTCCCCGGCCGGGACGACCCCGGAGACGACGCCGGCTCCCTGCGCCCCGATGCTGATCAGCTGGTCCCGGTCGATGCCGAGACTGATCGCCTGCCGCACCTTCTCGTCGGCCAGCGGGCCGTCCAGGGTGTTCAGGCCGAGCCAGTAGGCGCCGACGTTGTATCCGTCGCCCACGCTGAACCTGCGCTGCTTGAGCGAGGCCGCGTTCTTCGGCAGGCTGACCTGGGTCGTGTCCACGGTGCCCGACTGCAGGGCCTGCACCCTGGTGGCCTCGTCGGGTATGACCCGGTACTCGATCTGGTCGATGTACGGCTTCGGCTTGTCCCAGTAACCGTCGAACCGGACGGTCTTGATGAGGGAGCCTTCCCGGAACTCCGCGAGCTTGTACGGACCCGTCCCGTTCTCCTGCGTCTTGAGGTCGTCGGCCGAATGGGACTTGACCCACTGTTCGCTGACGATGCCGGCACTCCACGGCTGGGCGAGCAGGTGCAGCAGGGACGACTGCGGCTGGGCCAGCGTCACCACGACCTTGTCCGCGCTCGGCGCGGTCACGTCCTTGATGTTGTAGAGCGCCGCGTACGGCGAGTGCACCGTGGGATCGGCGATCCGCTTGAGGCTGAATGCGACGTCACTCGCCTTGAGCGCCTGACCGTCGTGAAAGGTGACGTTGCTGCGCAGCGTGAACTCGTAGCTGGTCGGCGTCGACTGCTTCCACGAGGTCGCCAATGCCGGCTTGAGGGTGCTGCCGTCGGGTCCCAGTGAGAGGAGGCCTTCGTAGAACTGTGCGGCCATGCGTTTCGCGTCGAACGCCTGGGCAAGGATGGGGTCCAGCCCGCTCAGCGGCTGGCTCTCGTCAGCGACGACGAGGGTGCCGCCACGGTGCGGCTTGCCGCTTCCCGTACCGGACTGCGTCTGCCCACCGCCTCCGCAGCCCGAGAGGGCCATGGAAGCGGCGGTGATCGCCGCCAGGGTGAGCGCCAGTCTCCTGACCGGCTTGAGTGATGTCATGGTGAGGCCTCTTTCTTTCCGGGCCTGGGGGAAGGAACGGTCGATCTCTGTCTGCGCGCGGGTGCGGCGAGGGTCAGACGACGGAGCGGCGTGAGACCGCGAAGCCCTCGCCGATGAGTCCCCAGCCGACGGAGGACAGCAGCAGGGCCCCTCCGGCGCCGAGGACCAGCCATGGGGAGTCCGTGAGGTAGTTCTGCGCCTCGGCGATCATCCGGCCCCAGCTCGGGGTCGGCGGTTGGACTCCGAGGCCGAGGTAGCTGAGCGCCGACTCCAGCAGGATGACGATGGCCGCCGAGTTGGCGAGTTGGACCATCATCAGAGGAAGGACGTTGGGGAGGAGATGCTTCAGGACGATCGTGGAGGACCGCACTCCGGAGATCCGCGCGGAGAGCACGAACTCCAGCTCGCGGACTTCGAGGCAGCGCGCCCGGACGATCCGGGTGAAGTGCGGTAGCGACACGAACGACAGCACCGCGATCAGGGTCGTCGTCGAGGGCGAGAAGACGGTCACCGCGGCAAGCCCGAGCAGGAGCGAAGGGAACGACAGCATCAGGTCGACCCCGCCCATCAGTACGGTGTCCAGCCAGCGACCGCCGACGCCCGCCGCGAACCCGACGGCCGAACCGGCCACCAGCGCCAGCACCGAACCCGCCAGGGCGATCGACAGCGAGGTGCGCCCGGCGACGCACAGCCGGACGAAATAGTCCCGGCCCAGGTCGTCGGTGCCCAGCCAGTGGGTCCCGTCGGGAGCCGCGAAGGGCGCTCCGGCCACCTCGTTCGCGGAGAACGGCCGGATCAGGGGCGCCACGTACGCCATGGCGAACAGCACGACCAGGATGCCGAGACCGGCAGTGACCCCGACGCCCGGCCGGAACCTCCGCCACCGGAGGCGAACAGCGGATCCCTCGACCGTGTCCACGGCGTCGACTGCTTCCGCTGCGGATTCCTTCCGGTCCGCGGACGCGTCGGACAGCACCGGCAACTCACTCATCGGGATTCACCCACCTTGGGATCGATCAGACGGTGGATCAGGTCCACCACGAGGTTCATCACGATGTAGGTCAGGCCAAGCAGCAGGATGCAGGCCTGGGTGACCGCATAGTCCTTCTGCAGCAGCGAGTTGACGGTGAGCTGGCCGATGCCCGGGATCGCGAAGACGTTCTCGATCAGGATGGAGTTGCCCACCAGGCCGGCCAGTTGCAGTCCGGCCACCGTGACCACCGGCCCCGACGCGTTCCGCAGGCCGTGCCTGAGCGTCGCCTCCCAGCGCGTCGCCCCGGTCGCCAGAGCGGTGCGCATGTAGTCCTGCTCATAGACCTCGATCATCGAGGCGCGCATGAACCGGCACAGCGTCGAGCCGAGCGGAAGTCCCAGGGCGAGCGCGGGGAGGACAACGCTCTGCAGGTTCCGCACCGGGTCGTCCGAGAAGGGCACGAACCCGACGGCCGGCCAGGTCGGTACGACGTACGAGGCCGCGAGTATCAGGCAGAGGCCGAAGACGAACACCGGCGTCGCCAGCCCGAGGAAGGCCGATCCACGGGCCAGCCGGTCGATGAGACGGCCCTGGCGAAGGGCCGCCAGCACTCCTGCGGGGACGCCCCACAGAACCGACACCACCGTGGCGGCCAGGGCGAGTTGCAGGGTGTTCGGCAGTCGTTCCTTGATGAGGTCGAGGACCGGCAGGCCGTTGTAGACCGACAGTCCGAAGTCCCCGTGGAACAGCCTGCCGAGCCACAACAGGTACTGCTCGGTCACCGAACGGTTGAGCCCGAGATCCTCAGCCAGCCGTGCCCGGGTCGCCGCGTCGGAGTACGGCCCGGCCAGGACGTCCGCCGGGTTTCCCGGAAGCAGCCGGACAAGTCCGAACGCGACGATCGACAGCACGAGCAGGACGGCGAGCCCTCGAAGGACCCTTCGGGCGATGAACGGAATCAGTGGTGGCAGGCTCACCGCCCGCTTCGCCAACCTCGCAGTCAGGAGGGGGCGGTTGGGTGGGCCGAGTCCGGTTACGTGTTGCACCCCAAGGCCTCCCGGTCGGGATCCGTACCGGAGTTCGTATTTAGTACGCACTAATGGCGAACTAAAAACGAACTAAGTACGCTGGACAGTGAGCGGTACCTTGGCCCATTCCAGAACGAGGGGTGAAGCAACGCGTCCCGCTCAGCGGACCGGGGTCCGCGTCGCCGGATCCGCGCTACCGCAGGGAACGTGCGATGGCGTCGGCGAAGCCCTGCGGGTTCTCGTGCATCATGTCGTGCCCGGCGTCGGGAACGCCGATGACGGGAATCCCGGCGGCGCGCATCACTTCTTCGTCTTCGTAGGGGCGACTGCGAGCCCCCACGACGAGTACGCGGTGGTTCGGGAGAGCGAGGAAACGCTCGGCCATGTCCGGTTCCGTCGCCTGGACGAGCCCGACGGCGCTGCGGTGCAGGGCACGTGGATCGGTCACCCTCACCCGGGCCGCGTAGGCCGGATCGTAGCCCTTGAGCAGGAAGTCGAACCCGTGCTCCAGGAACTCGGATTCGGTGTACTCGGCCATGGACTTGCTGAACAGCCCGCCTCCGGCGTGCCAGTTGGGCTCGGCCGCGATGACGTGGGAGAAGAGGTCCCCTCTCTCCGAGGCCAGGACGATTGCGATGGCGCCGCCCATGGAATGGCCGACGAGGACGGCCTGCTGGATGCCGAGGTGGTCGAGTACGTCGGCGACGGTCCGCGCGTGGTCGTGCAGGGTGTACGGGAAATCGGCCGGACGGTCGCTGTATCCATGACCGAGCAGGTCCACGATGACGGCTCGGTGTCCGACGAGGGAAGGCTGCGTCGCGATGTGAATGAAGTCGGCGGAGCCCGCGCATCCCAGGCCGTGTACGTAGACATGCGGCGGCCCCGTCGTGCTGCCGGGGATGTCGATCCAGCGGATGTGGCCGCCGACGGCCGGGAGGAAGAGCGAGCGCACCGACAGGCTCCCTTCGGGTCGTGGGGCGGCATGCCGTCCAGGGCCAGGCCGCGGAAGCCGCGCCATCGTATGCCTTCGCCGATCAGGGCACGTGGGTCCGGTCCGCCCAGGGCACGGAACGTTGCCTCGGGTGGCCGTTGCCGCCACGTTCGTTCTTGCACGCGTCATGGTTTACCGGTGCGTACGCCCGCTGCCCGGAGGCATCCGTTCACGGCAGAAGGAGCGTGGCAGCGGCGATCGCTCCGGGCAGGGCGAGGGCGGCGAAGACGAGCCGCGTCCGCCGCCGTCGAAGAGGTCGGCGGGGGTGCCTCCGGTCAGACGGCTGAGCAGGATGCCGGCCGCCATCTCGACGGCCACCGTGGCGACGCCGGTGTCGCGGCGCGCGCTGTCGGCGCCTGCGGAGTTCCGCCCTCGCCCGTGCCCGGAACGGTCAGAGTGTCACGACCGACTTGATGAGGTCGTCCGGCTTGTTGTGTGCGAGCGTGAGGCACTCCTCGACACGCTCCCAGCCCTTGAACCGGTGGGTGATCAGGGGACTTACGTCGAGGCGGCCCGACGAGAGCAGCGCGCCGAGCTTCTCCAGGCGCAGACGGCCACCCAGCATCGCGCCGCCCACGATCTGCTTGTTGGCCATGCCGAATCCCCAGTCGGCGCTCGGGATGGTGATGGTGTCGTTCATGTTCATCGCGATGACGCTGCCGATCTTCCCGCCGGGTTTGATCGACCGGACGGCCGCGGTGAAGGTGTCACCGTCGCCGCCGCAGATGCAGACCCGGTCGACGCCCCGGCCGTTCGTCAGCTCCATCACCTGTTCCTCGATGGAGCCCACCTTGTAGTCGATGACGTCGCTGGCGCCGTAGTTCTTCGCCGCCGCCAGCGTGGCCGGGCGGGAGCCGACGGCGATGACACGCGCGGCGCCGCGCAGCATGCTCGCGGCCACCGCCATCAGCCCGACGGGGCCGACGCCGATGACGAGCACCGTGTCTCCGAACTGCACGTCGGCGAGTTCGACGCAGGAGAATCCGGGCGGGACCATGTCGGAGAGCATGATCGTCTCCTCCAGGGAGACCCCGTCGGGGACCCGGGCGAGGTTGCCGTCGGCGTCGTTGCAGGCGAAGTACTCGGAGAAGACGCCGTCCTCGGTGTTGGAGTACTTCCATCCGTTGAGCGTCCCGCCCGAATGGGAGGACAGGCCCGCCTGCGCCTCGGGCGAACTCCAGTCCGGGGTCACGGCAGGGACGACGACCTTGTCGCCGACCTTGAAGTCCCTTACCAGGGCGCCGACTTCGACGACCTCGGCGCAGCACTCGTGCCCGAGCACCATGTTGTGCCGTTCTCCCAGTGCGCCGTCCCACACCGTGTGGACGTCGGTGGTACAGGGAGCGAGGACGAGGGGCTTGAGGATCGCGTCCCGGGGGCCGCACTCCGGGACCGGCTTCTCCACCCATCCGGTCGCGCCGATGTGGAGCATCGCATAGCCACGCATGGTCTTTGACATGTCAGCAGAATTCTTTCCGTGTGGTCCTGTGTACGGTCGTCCGTTGGACAGGGCGCCGCGTTGAGACGGGCAGGCGCCCGCGTTCAGCCGAGGATCGGGAAGCCGGACAGCGCCTTCTTGAGGTGGACCATGTCCCAGGGCAGGTGCTCGCAGACGCCCAGGCCGACGACCTCGGTGCGCTGCGCGACGTCGGCAAGGAGCCGGGAGACCTGCGCGAAGGTCATCTTCCCGGCCGGGTACATCTGCAGCCAGTCGATCTCGGGCTCCGGCTCGGCGAACAGGACCGAACGGAACAGACCGGGGTCGAGGACGTCGAGGTCGAGGTGGATCGCCAGATGCTCGATGCCGGTCTCCTCGATCCACTCCAGGACCGGCGCGCTGTCCTGCGCGAGGGCCTCCGGGCCGGCGACCCGCAGGCCGAGGCGCTCGATCACCTCGCTCTCCTGCTCGGTCAGCCCGACCTCGCGCAGGCCGCCGTACATCACCCTCTCGGGAGCCAGGGGCCGGCTCACCTCGCGGGCGAACTCCGGGTCGCCCTCGCCCAGCAGGTTCCCGAGCACCATCGTGTGCGCGTTGCTCCACTCGGCCGGGACCTTGATGTCGGGGTGGGCGTCGATCCACAGGACTCCGAGCCTGCCGTCGTATCGCTCGTTGAGATAGGAGAGGGGAGCTTGCTCGACCAGGCAGTCCCCGCCGAAGACCACGATCTTGTCCGGCTGCGCGTCGTCGATGAGTCCGCGGGCCTCCTTCAGCTGCCGCAGCAGGGCGGCGCGATGGGAGACACCGTCCTGCGGCGTGTCGTCACCGTGGTAGTCCTCGACCTCCACCCGGACCTCGGGCTGGTCGCCCTGGGGCGCCAGAAAGGCCAACAGCTCCGCTCCGAGGGGGTAGTTGGCGTTGTTTCCGCCCTGCCACTGGGGCATCACCAGGCGCAGGACGCTGGAGTTCACCGCGTTCATTCACTCTCCCAGGTCATCGATTGTGTGTGCCGCAACGGGCGAGAGGGTTTGGACCTGACCGCTCGCCGCGGAATATGCGGAACATGAAGGGGCCCGATCCGGACGGACTGAGCAGTCACCAGGCGCAGGCCGCATCGGCTCGGCCGGTCACGAGAGGTGCCGGTCACCGGAGATCACGCCTCCGTGGGCTCCGGTTCACGCCGGCGCGGCAGTCCGTAGGACTCCAGGCAGAAGACGTAGAACAACGTCCACAGCAGCATCCAGTCCATCCACCCGAGGGCGTCGCCGTGCATCCCGCCGGCGACAAGGGGTTCGTGGAGCACGGAGCCCGCGATGAAGAAGTAGTAGGCCAGGAAGGTCGCGATACCCAGGCCCAGAGTGATGCCGACGCGGACGAGGTGGTTACGCGCCGGGCTCGGCCCGTTCGGCCAGTTGCCGAACGCGTTCGCCCAGAAGATCATCCAGAACAGCCAGCACACGCCCAGCTCGGCGGCGAAGATCGTGATCCCCGGGCCGATGGCGTCCGCGTTGGACGAACCCATCAGCACCTTGCTCAGCGACAGCAGTACGTAGTACAGGCCGGTGCCGACGACCGCGTTGCCCACGACCGACGCCAGCGCGACGCGACCGGGTGAACCGGCCAGCCGCCAGGGCCAGTTGTCGGTGAGCAGCCCGGTGACGTGGGACGAGACAATGATCGAGTAGAACCACCCGATCAGTGTGGGTGTGGTGAACCAGGCCTTGGCCGGATCCGCCCAGGTCGCCAGGCCGGGAAGGGCGAACACCGCGTAGAGGATGAAGGTGGGGACGGTCAGCAGGGTGATCTGGCCGAGGCCGACCCAGGGCTGCCGTGTCGTCAGCTTCGACCACGGCCAGCGGCCCCAGTTGATCACCCCTGTCACGTACATGAAGAAGCCGAAGAGGGTGAAGAGGGCGCCGGTCAGGTATCCCGCTCCGCCGGCGCGGTCGGCCGCGAAGGTGGCGTCGAAGTGCCCCCATCCGTAGGCCAGGGCGAAGGTGATGCCGACGCCGACAGTGGTGACGAACAGGATCAGGGCGATGCCCCGCACCGGCTGCGGCAGGCGGTCGAATCCGTGGAAATCCAGGTTGAAGCCCAGCCACACGAAGGTGGTGACCGTCCAGAAGATGAAGGCGATCAGAGGCTGCGGATAGATGTCCAGGCCGCTCCACTTGGGGTCGACCAACAAGTACCAGGAGGCGAGGGCCAAGGCGGTCACGACGGCGAGGTTCGCCAGCCCCTGGGCGAACCAGGGCAACGACCGTTGGGCGACGGGAGCGCGGACGCTGCCCTCCGTGGCAAGGGGTGTGGTCATGTACGTGTGCTCCTAGCGATCACCGGAGGGCTCCTCGCCGGGACGGCGATGCCCGGCTCGAACACGTGGATGGGCACAACGTAGGACCAGTATGTCAATGAGTCAATATGTGTTGACGTAACGTCGGAGTTAAGTAGGTCCCGGCGGACCCCTGCGTGGCGTCAGGTCGCCACCGTCGCGGGGTCGGTCGTGCGAGGGAAGGGAAGTCGGGGGTGGCCCGGTAACCGCCGGTCGCTCGTGGAGTCGATCAGGGGGCTGCTGATGGATCTTCGCGGCGTCGCGACGCCCGGCATGCCAGGATCACCCCGCCGGACAGCGGAAACCCTTGGTGGATGCCCCCATCCTGACGGCCGATGCTGTACGACGTGCCTGCGTCCGCGCTGGTTCCGGGCGGCTGGAACAAGGCCCGGCATGGTGGGGCCCGCGAGTGTGGCAGGGGCTGCCGGGCGTCACAGCGGGAGGTTCCTTCGCGTATGTCTCCCTACGGGGAGACGGTCTCCATGGCTTGACGGAGGAGTTCGAGGAGGTCCTGCTTGCCGCCGGAGCCGGTCCAGGTGTCGAAGGCCACTTCCAGGCAGGCGAAGGCGGCGGCGATCAGGGCGTTGGTGCGTGTGTCGCTGACCTCGTCGCCGACGAGGGTGAGCCGACGTGCTACTTCGGGGGCGAACAAGGGGCGCCACTCGCGCTGCTTCTCCAGGTTGCGGGCGTGGATCTGCGGGTTACCGCACACGATGGCAACAACCGGCAGGCCGTCCCGGGGTGTGCCGGCAGCGGTCAGGGCATCCTCGAAGGCGCGCGTGAGTGCCTTCCAGGCTTGTTCGGCGTCGGGGCGTGCGCGCAGGCAGGCGAGGACTTGCGGGCCGAACTGTTCGTTAGGGAACAGCGCGACGTCTTCCTTGGTCGGGAAGTGGCGGAAGAACGTCGTCCGTGACAGGCCGGCCTCGGCGGCGATCTGTTCGACCCTCACCTGATCGAAGCCCTGCTCCAGAAAAAGGCGCATCGCCACCGCGCTGATCTCCTCTCGGACCAGCTGCCGTTTGCGGTCGGCGATGGTCGGCTGGGCGGCCGGGGTCCGGGGCGGCGTGGTCGTCGACTGGTCGCGCATGTGACGCATCGTACTCCATGCCTATTTTGGTACTCAGTACCACGCGCGTGCTAGCGTCCCTTGTGTGGGACTGCGACAAGCTTCCCTGCGGGCGTATGCCCGGCGAGATCACGAGACGAGAGCACGGCATGAGCAAAATCTGGTTCATCACCGGTTCCTCGCGGGGCCTCGGCCGCGCGTTCACGACCGCTGCTCTTGAGCGCGGCGACAAGGTGGCCGCCACCGCCCGCGACACCGGGACCCTCGGAGACCTGCGGGACACGTACGGCGACGCGGTCCTCCCGCTGGCCCTGGACGTCACCGACAGGGCATCGGTGGACGTCGCCGTCAAGCACGCCTACGAGCACTTCGGGCACCTGGACGTGGTGGTGAACAACGCAGGCGCCGCGTTGTTCGGCGTTGCGGTCGAGGAACTGGCCGAGGAAGACCTGCGTGCCGTGATGGAGACCAACCTGTACGGGCCGCTGCGTGTGACCCAGGCGGTCCTGCCCTACCTCCGAGCCCAGGGAAGCGGCCACATCGTCCAGATCTCCAGCGCGTCCGGCCTGGTTGCGCACCCCACGCTGGGCGGTTACAACGCGACCAAGTGGGCGCTGGAAGGCATGAGCGAGGCCCTGGCCTACGGGGTGAAGGTCACGATCGTGGAGCCGGCGCAGTACCGCACGGACATCGCCACCACGCCGCCCGCGCACTTCGTCCCGAACCCGGCCTACGACGGGTTGCGCGCGGCGTTCGCGGGCGCAGCCGCTCACGCGGCGGTCCCTGTCCCGCTGCCCGAGGCCGCAGCCCCCGCGATGCTCAAGCTGGTCGACGCCGAACACCCGCCGCTGCGCGTGGTGTTCCGGTCCCAGGCGCTGCCGATGATCCGCCAGGCGTACGCCGAGCGGCTCGCCACCTGGGCCGACTGGGAGCACCTGTCGCAGGAGGCCGAGGGCGTATCCGCTTGAGCCGGGCGGTAACGTGACCTGCCGCCCCACACTTCTTTCATCTGAAGCATCGGTTGGTCTGTCGCTGAGTGTGCGTGCATCGGGAACGGGCGTGGTGAGCGCGCCACGTCGGAGGCGAGCAGTGGGCGGCGGTGGCTGTCGGCGAAGACGCAGGAGCCTGCATGGTGCGCCGGCGCGCAACTGCTCCGCGTCGAGCCGACAGTTGACGGGTACGAAGGACACGCCGATCTGGTCGGGAGTGCCCACCAGCGTGCGATCGCCGAACCCGTCGGCCGCCACGTCCAGGAGCATCGTGAGGTCCACCGGTGTCAGTCCGATGCCGGGAGGGGCTTGGGACTCTTCACGGCCAGCGGGACACCTCCGACGGCGAGGGAGCCCTTTCCGGGCTTGGTGCACAACAGTTCGATGCTCCCGTTCGCGGTGACGTAGCGCTTGCCGAGCAGCGTCCCGGAAGCCTGGCCCGGGTCGAGGGTCTCCGGCGGTGCGGTGTCGTGTTGCGTCTGGTCGACCATCGGCGAGCCCCCGCACGTCACTTCCTGCTCATCGGCTGCCCAGCGGACGACCACGACGGTGGTGTTGTCGACCGTGCTCGCGAGCATCATTCCGATCCGCGGCTTCATTCTGACTCCTTCCTTCCGGTGGTTTCGTGTGTCGGGCAACCTGGTCGGAGGCCTACCAGGCCGGTGCCCGGCCGATGACCCCGTCGGCCTCCAACGTGGCGATCTCCCGCTCGGTCAGCCCGAGTTCGGCCAATACCTCGTGGTTGTGCTGCCCGAGCAAGGGGGCGTGGCGCGTATGGCGGCGGTCGGGTCCCCGGGAGAGCTTGATCGGCAACGTGCTGTGCCGGGCCGGGCCGTTCACGGGATGATCGACCTCTTCGAAGAAGCCGCGGAACCGCAGTTGTGGCAGCTCGGCCTGGCGGTGCGGCTGCATCACCTTGCCCACCGGGACACCGGCGTCCCAGAGGCGTTCGACGATCTCGTCCGCACCGTGCCGTCGGCACCAGACGGCGAGATGCTCGTCGATGTGGTCGTGGTGCGTCCGCCGCCCGTCGGCCGTGGCCAGCTCCGGGCTCATCGTCCAGGCGGGCCGGCCCAGCGCGTTCCCCAGCGCGGTCCACTGTTCGTCGGTGGCCACGGCGATCGCGATCCAGGAGTCCTCTTTGCCGAACTCGTCGGTGTCGGCGGTCAGATACAGATTCTGGGGCGCCGCGACCGGCCCCCGGTTCCCGGCCCTCTGGAGCAGCGCTCCGTAGGCGGAGTACTCGATGACCTGTTCGGCGGCCACGTTGAGTGCGGCGTCGACCATGGCCGCCTCCACCAGTACTCCTTCGCCGGTACGACGCCTGTGCTCCAATGCCAGCAGGAGGCCGTTCAGCGCGTGGACGCCCGCGTTCGGGTCACCGATCGAGTAGGGCTCAAGCGGATTCTGGTCGGGGTGGCCGGTGAGCCAGGTGAGGCCTGCCGCGTCCTCGATAACGTAGGCGAAGGCCGCGTTGTCGCGCCACGGGCCGTCGAGTCCGAAGCCGGGCATCCGGATCATGATCGCGTCGGGCCGGATCGCCCGGACCGCCTCGTAGTCCAGCCCGATCTGGTCCAGCACGCGCGGGGTGTAGTTCTCGACGATCACGTCGCAGCTCTCGACCAGCCGGCGCAGCAGCTCCAGTCCGCGCTCCGTCTGGAAGTTGAGCGTCAGGCTCTTCTTGTTGGTGTTCAGGCCCGAGAAGATGGGCGACTTCTCCCACCATTGGTCCTCGGTCACCGGCACGCCCGCGATCAGCCGGGTTCCGTCGGGCCGGGAGGTGGACTCCAGGTGGATCACCTCGGCCCCGAGCATGGCCAGGACGTGCGTGCAGGACGGCCCGGCCCAGAAGGCCGTCATGTCCAGAACCCGCAGGCCGCTGAACGGCAGACGGTCCGGCGCGGCGTCCGGCACAGCCGTCTGTCGTGAAGTCCGGTGTGCGGCACGGATGTTGTCGGTGTGTTCGCCGAGGCGCGGCGCCGGCCGGGGAGAGCGGAGCCGGGCAGGATCCAGGCGATAGGGGGGACCGGGCTGGAGGAATCCGCCCCGAGGGTTGGGCCGGAAGGAGTTGCGCGCCTCGAAGTGCTCCATGGCCGGGGCGTTGGCGCCATTGGCCACCAGGGCGTTGGGGATCCGGAACGCCGTCGCGAGCTCGCGGACCTCGGCGACCGTACGGCTGCCGATCCACTCCTGGATCACCGGGGACACCTCGGTGGCCCGTTCGGTGATCGAGAACGGCGATTCCTTGTCGATCCACTCGGGATGGCCGACCATCGCGGAGAAGTCGGACCACTGCTGGGCGGTCGCACACCCGAGGGCTATCAGGCCGTCCTTGGCGACGGCCACGCCCGGCATGTTCAACGACCGAACCGACCGCCACGGCCGGCCCAGGACGTCGAAGCAGGTGACCGGGTAGTAGGTGAGGCACAGGACGTGTGCCTCAAGCATCGAGAGGTCGACGAGTTCGCCGTGGCCGCTGCCGAGGCCGCGCAGCCGCGAGGCCATCGTCCCGGCGGCGGCGTAGGCCCCCGAGGCCCAGGCACCCACCTGCCCGCCGACGAAGACCGGTGCCCGGTCCGGTGCGCCACGTCCCAGCCCGATGATCCCGCCGGACCACGCCTGCAGGGTGAACTCGGTGGCCGGACGGTCCCGCCAGGGCCCGTCCAGTCCGAACGGAGTGATCGACGTGACGGTCAGGTGGGGGTGCGTACGGTGGATCTCCTTGGGCGACAGCGCCGGATGCCCGGCGACTGCCGAGCCCTCGGACCAGACCACCGCGTCCGCCGACTCCAGCAGCCCGAGCACGAGGCCGATGTCGTCCGGACTGCCCGGGTCGACCACGACGCTCTTCTTGGAGCAGGACAGATAGCTGAACAGGGCTCCGTCATCGCCGGGAGCGACAGTGGCGCCGGAGGCCGACCAGCTGCGCAGCGGATCGCCCTCCGGCGGCTCGACCTTGATGATCTCGGCACCACCGTCGGCCAGCAGTTTCGTGCAGTAGGCACCTGCGATTCCGGTGGACAGGTCGACGACGACGAAGTCGCTGAGCGGCGGTTCAACGGGGGACGGACTCATGGATGCAACCTCCGCACATGTGCCAGTGTCATATCGTTTCCGGTGCTGTCGTTCTGGCAGGTGTTGCCGATGATCTGTCTGCCAAGTGGTCGAGTCCGGTGGGCTACTCGGCTTTTCTGCGGCCCGACCTGCTCAGCCGGAAGTCGGGCGGGAACTGGCTGTCGTTGTCCCTGACCGCATCGGGGATTCCCGAGTCGACCACGTCCTCGTCGAGCATCAGGTCGTCGGCGTCGGGGCGGGCCATGTTCCCGATCGACTCGAAGAGGCCGGTCAGCATGGAGCCCATGTACTCGCCTTGGTGCTGCTTGTACATCTCGAAGAAGACCTTCTGCATGTACACCGTGTCGGTAGGCCGGGTGCGTGAGCAGGCCAGCGCGTACTTCGCCACCTCCGCCTCAAGCCCGTCCCTGGGCACGACGCGGTTGAGGAAGTTGCACTCGTACATCTCCTGGGCGGTGAAGGGCCTGCCGGTGAAGACCATCTCCTGGAACTTCCTCAGTCCCATCGTCTGGGCCCAGGTCCACATACGGGGGCCCCAGCCGATGTACCGGAAGGCGGGATGTCCGAAGAGCGCGTCGTCGGAGGAGATCACCAGGTCGGCGTCGGCCGCCTGGTAGAAGTGCCAGCCGTAGCAGTACCCCTTGACCTCCAGGATGCTGATCTTCTTGAAGTCCTGGAGACTCCGGCAGCCGCCCTGTGGATTGGCGTACCACTGGGCGAGGGTCCCGCCGTACCGGTAGGAGCCCTTGGGAGGGTGCCGGACGTCGTCCTCCTCGTCGATCCTGAGTTCGCCCAGGCGCGGGCCGGCCGTGGGTGCGTCATGCATCTCCATGGCTTCCGCGATGTCGGCGCCGCTGCCCAGATGGTCACCGACGCCCCGGATGACCAGGACCTTCACCTCGTCGTCGACGTTGGCACGATGCAGCAGGTCGGCGTAGCGGAGTCGCGCTGCCGCAGTAGGTGCGTTGAGGTGGTCGGGTCTGTTGAGCGTGATGGTGGCGATCTTCGTCTTGGGGTCCTTCTCGTAGAGGATGATCTCCTCCGCCGAGGGACGGTCGCTGTCGGGCATGTGCGGGTTCCTTCCCGTCCGGATGGAAGTGGGTCAGGGCCGGGTGGACGGCTCCGACCTTCGGTCGGCTGACGAAGTCACGGCCTCCAGAAGGGACTTGACGTGAGCAGCTCGGATCCGTCGGGGGTGATCAGAACCGCCTCCCGGCCCAGGACCGCGCCCACGCCCTCTTCCCAGACGTAACCGGTCACAGCCAGCACCATGCCGGGTTCGAGCCGTTCCTCGGCCGCGGTGGCCGGCAGGCCCGAGGCGACGACGGGGGTGTCGAAGCCCAGTCCGAGGCCGCGCGCCACGGGCATCGGGGGCAGCGGTTCGCCGGCCGTGTCGTAGGCGGCGAGCAGGTCACTGGCCTGGGCGCCCGGCCGGCAGGCGTCGGACAGCAGGGCCCACAGCTCGTCCCACCGCTGGTACAGGGCGCGGGTGGCGCCGGCGTTCCCGCCGCCGTCAACGGGCCAGGTACGTCCGACTTCGCCGATGTATCCGCCGGCGACGACTCCCGCAGTGAAGGCCACGAGATCCCCCGGGCTCACCCGCCCGTCGCCGTCCACCCGCCGCCACCGGTGATCCCGGGAGGTCCTCCAGACCACCTCCTGGGCGGACGGCGTGGTCACGCCTCCGGCCGCCGCCGCTTCCAGGAGTACTCCGGACAGCTCGCCCTCGGTGACTCCCGGCCGCAGTTCGGCCACCGCCTTGGCCAGGCCGGTCTCGGCCACCCCGATGGCCTCGCGAAGCGCCACCACCTCCTCGGCCGTCTTGACCCGGCGGGCCGCACGCATGGCCGGCTCGCCGTCGACCAGCTCGGCGGCGGGGAAGGCGTAGGGCAGGAGTTGGGCGAAGGTCGGCGAGATGGTGTCGGTGCCCACCCGCCGGGCCGTGGCCGCCCCCTCGATGCCCTGGAGCGCCGTCACCCAGTTCATGGGGTTCCAGGTCAGGCCGTACAACTGCTCGTGGGGGATGTCGTCGGGGATCCCCTCGTCCCACGTGCTGAGCATGTGGATGGTCCCGGTGGCGCGGACCACCACGCAGGCGGGGGCGAAAGGATGGGTTCCCGCGGTCCACAGTCCCCGGGCTCCGGTGACGTAGCGGACGTTGGCGCTTCGCCCGAGGACGAGGACGTCGAGGTCGTGGGCTTCCATGTGTGCCAGCGCGCGCTCCCGCCGCCCACTGCGGAGAGCGCGGTCGTCCGGCAGGACCTCAGTCGCCATAGGGGGCGTAGGGGTAGTCGGTCAGGGCTGTCCAGCCCTCTTCCTCGATCACCAGGACCTCCTCGCTGCGGTAGCCGCCGGTGCCGTCCTCCCAGACCACGGGTTCGAGGACGAGCACCATGCCGGCTTCGAGCACCAGCTGTTCGTCGAACTCCTCGCCCAGGTCGGTGCCGACGAAGGGCATCTCGGCGGGGTCGGTGCCCATGCCGTGGCCCAGGTAGAAGTGGGGGAGCCAGGGCTTCGTACCGCCGTTGGCGGTGATGGCGGCCCTGGTCAGGTCGGCGGCTGTGGCGCCGGCCCGCAGCACGTCCTTGACCGCGGTCTGGATCTCCCGCCACTTCCTGAACTGCGCCTGCTGGCGCGGGGTCGGATCCTGCCCGACGATCCAGGTTCTGCCGAAGTCCGAGCAGTACCCGGCGTAGCTGATGCTCACGTCGGTCCACAGCACGTCGCCCTTGGCCAGCTCCCGCTCGGTCGTCAGCAGCGGGAGGGCGAGGTCACCGTGGGTGGTCCACACGCCGGCCTCCCTGGACTCCGGCATCACCTGCCAGATGGGGTCGAGTACGTTGGCCAGGGCTCCGTGCTCGTAGGCCTTGCGCACGAACCGGGCCGACAGGTCGATCTGGCGCATCCCCGGAGCCAGTGTCTCTGTGACCTCGGCCATGGCCCGCTCGGTGATCCGCAGAGCGGTACGGATGCAGGACAACTCGTCGGGAGTCTTGATCAGCTTCGCCGCGCCCAGAACCGGTGCGGCGTCGCGGGGAGTTCCGGCCGGGAACAGCGACTTCTGTCCCCTCCGCATCGCCCCCGTCAGCTCGTCGACGGCCACGACTGCTCCCTCCGGCACCAGGTCCGCGACCGTGCCGGCGAAGTTCTTCACTCCTTCGTCGAACTCCAGGTAGACCGGCCCGTGGAAGTGGTCGGAGGGCAGTAACGACTCGGAGGGTGCGCCCTCCCGGAACGGCATGAACAGATGGGGCGACTCGTCGTCCGCGACCACCACCGCGACCGGGCGGTCGACATGGGCCAGACCGGAGTCACCCAGCGGCCAGCTCACCCCGGTCGCATAGGTCACCGCGTTGTTGCCGAGCAGGACCAGGACGTCGACACCCTGGTCCGCCATGGCTGCCCGCAGACGCGCGCCGCGTTCTCGATGCATTCGGACGAGGTCGGGTGCGGCCGGGATGTCGATGACGGTCATTCCCGCCTCCCAAGCGATGTCATGGAGTTCGCCGTCGCTTTCTCTGGTTCCGGCCCGGCCTAGACGCCGAGGTATTCCTTCACGTTTCCGCTGACGACGCGAGCGGCCTTTTCCGGGCCGACGGCATCCACGACCATGGCGATCGACTTCTCCGAATAGCCGAACGTGCTCTCGTTGTGCGGGTAGTCGGCCGACCACATGACCCGGTCCACACCAATTCGGTCGATCAGCTCAAGCCCGAGCGGATCGACCATGAAGGATGCGTACATATGGTTGTCCCAGTAGTACTGGACGTCGTGCTCCACCGGCCGATTGAGCATGTGGTGGTAGGAGGCATGGATGTGTTCGGCGTCCTGAAGGGCGGAGGGAACCCAGTTCGCTCCTCCTTCGAACCATCCGATGCGCAGCCCCGGGTGACGGTCGAGGATGCCGCCGAACAGGTACTTCCCGAATGTTTCCCGGAACGGCGCCACGTTGGCCACCATGCCGACGGCGATGGCGTTGACCTCGCAGGGAGCTGACAGACCGGTCTCGCCGATGTGGTGGGATGCGGGGAGCCCCGCCTCCTCGATCGCGTCCCAGACGGGAATCATGGCGGTGCTCGACGAGTCGAGTGGGGTGCCGTCGTCGTCCTTCCCCAGCGACAGCGGCATGAGGAAGGTCTTGACACCCAGACTCTTCATTTCCGCGAGAGTCTTCCGGGTCCCCTTCGCGTCCCACCAGTTGATGAGCCCGACGCCGTAGAAACGCCCCTGGGAACGCTCCTGCAACTCCGCGATGTACTCGTTGTAGATGCGGAAGCAGAGCTCGCGAATCTCCTTGTCGGGGTAGTGGAGCAGCGCCAGGAGTGCGTTGGGGAACGCCAGTTCCTTCTCGATTCCGTCCGAACCCAGTTCCTCGATACGCCCTTCGAGGTTGGCGCTGCCCGCGCCGGTCAGCGGGTCGTACTGCATGAGGACCTGGCTGAACTCACCCGGCAGGAACGACTTTCCTCCCACGCCCAGTTCAAAGGCCCCGTCCTCGTACCACACGCGCGGTGCCTGGTTCTTGAGACGCTCGGGGAACCGCTCGTAGAAAATGTCGTCCGCCAACGAGATGTGGTTGTCGGCGGAGAACACCTCGGTGCCCGGCGGAAGACCCAGTGAATCGCCGGTGTGGCCACGCCGGTCCTTCGGCGGGCGCAACCCCTCGGGCGGGTAGATATTTCCTGCTTGGCTGGACATCGCTGTCCTCCGATCGAATCTGCGGAGTTTCGGGGAAACGCGCTGTGCGGGACCAGCACGTGAAAACCGCTGTGTCAGCTGTCGGTCCGGGATGGAAGCAGGTGGCACCCGGCCGACTCGAAGTCGTGGCGGGGAATTCGGGTGCCGAAGTCAGGTGAAGCGTGAAGGGGTTTCGTGAATGCTTCTTTCGGGAGGGCGATCCCCTCGGACCCTCCTCGCACGATGTCGACGCGGACCTGAGGTCAGGAGACAGCCGTGTCGGCGAGGGCCGCCTCGGCAGGCTCGGGCCGGATGCGCTTCAGTCCCGCTGTGGTCCCGCCGTCGACCGTCAACAGCGTTCCGGTGATGTGCAGAGACCGGTCGCCGCCCAGGTAGACGACGGCTTCCGCGAAGTCGCCGGGTGTGCCTCGCCGCTTCAGCGGCTGGATGGCCGCCATCTGGGCGCGGATCCTCTTGGTGATCTCAGCGGTCGCGGTGGCGGAGGACAGCAGCTGCGTGGGTATGCCGCCCGGTGCGATGCAGTTGACTCGGATGTCGTGTTCCGCCAGGTCGATGGCGACGCACTTGGTGAAGTGGACGACCGCTGCCTTCGACGCGCGATACAGCGGCACGCCGGGCCCACCCTGAACACCGCCGATGGAGCTGATGTTGACGATGGATCCGCCACCGTTCGCCGCCATGTGCCGGGCGGCCTCCTGGGTACCGGCCATGACGCCCAGCAGGTTGACCGACATGATGCGCTGGAAGTCGACGAACTCCTCTTCGAGGAAGCTGTCCCACAGGGCACCCGCGATGCCGGCGTTGTTCACCATGATGTGCAGTCCGCCGAACGTCTCCACCGCGAAGGAGACAAGCCCCTGGACCTGCTCCGGAACCGCGACGTCGGTCTGCCGGAACCGGGCGTTCGGACCGAGGTCGGCGGCCAGGGACTCACCGAGTTCCCTGTTGACATCCGCGATGACGACTTGCGCACCCTCCTTCAGCAACCTCTCGACGGTCGCGCGGCCCAGACCCGCGGCACCACCGGTGACAATGGCAACTCTTTCGGACAGTTCTTCAGTCATCGCGCTCGATGTCCCCTCGTCCTCTTCTGATGAATGTCAGGAGTCAGCCGTTCGACAGGCCGCGCCGCGGCCGTCGAGAGGTGGGTCATCTTTCTTGGCGGGGTGGTGAAGGAGGGGGATCGGTCCGGCAGGCTCGACCGTGACGGCACGGGACCAGCTCCACGAGGGTGGTCATCTCCCGATCCCACGCCAGGGCCTGCTCGAACTCGATCCGGATCCGGCTCAGCGGCCCTTTGCCCGACCCATGGAACACACCTTGGTGACCGCTACCAGGTGACCGGCAGCGCGTGGACACCGTAGGCGAGGTGGTCCTGCTTGAACTCGATCTCGTCGACTGTCGTGGCCAGAGCCAAGCTGGGAATACGGCGGAAGAGCGTGCCGTAGACCACCTGGAGTTCCACCCGGGCGAGCTGCTGCCCCACGCACTGGTGGATACCGAAGCCGAACGCGTTGTGGTGACGGGCATTCGCCCGGTGGAGGTCCAACCGGTCGGGCTCGGGGAAGAAGTTCGCGTCCCTGTTGGCGCTCAGCAGCTCCACGACGATGCCCTCGCCGGCGCGGATCACCTCACCGCCGATCTCGATGTCCTCCGTGGCGATCCGACGCTGCCCGCCGTGGATGATGCCCAGGTAGCGCAGCAGTTCCTCGACCGCGCCCGCGACGACCTTCGGGTCGTCGGTGTCGCGGAGGAGCGCCAACTGGTCGGGGTGCTCCAGCAGTGCGACGACGGCGAGGGCGATCATGTTGGCGCTGGTCTCGTGGCCTGCGGCATGCAGTCCCAGGCCCATCATGGCGGCCTCGGCCACGGTGATGTCGCCGGCATTGACGCGCTGCGCGATGTCGGACAGGGCGTCGTCCCCCGGATCGGCGGCCTTCGCCTCGACCAGCCGGACCAGGTAACCGTTCAGCTCTGTGAACACCGCCGCGGTCTGTTCAGCCGTCGCGTAACGGTCGATCCCGATGGACGCCTTCTGCTGGAAGAACTCGTGGTCCTCGTACGGCACGCCCAGAAGTTCGCTGATCATCAGCGTCGGCAACGGCAGCGCCAGCGCCTGGACGAGGTCGGCCGGCTTCGGTCCGGCCAGCATCGCGTCGATGAGATCGTCAGTGATCTTCTGGATGGTGGGGCGCAGCGCCTCCACCCGCTTGAACGTGAACGGACTGGTCATGATCCGGCGGTACCGGGTGTGCTCGGGAGCATCCGAGTTGAAGACCGAACGCGGACGGTACGCGACCGCGGAGGCCGCGCCTTCGTGCCAGTGCGGGAAGCCGGGCAGCCGCTCGTCGACGCTGACGCGGGGATCATTGAGCAGGGTTCGCTGCTCGGCGTGGCCGGTGACGATCCAGGGGGTGCTGCCGTCCCAGATCCGTACCTTCGCGAGTCCCTTCCCGGCGGTGAGCGGCCGGAGGGCCGGGGGCGGATCGAACGGGCAGCCGTCCGCCCTGGGCATCGGCCACTCAGGGATCTCCGCCGCCTGGTCGGTTGCGGCACCTGCTACTGCGTTGGACATGTCCATCCTTCGGTCTTGGCCGGGTTGTCATTCCTCGATGTGGATGGCCAGGGCGGGGCAGACGGCGGCCGCGTACCGGACGTCCTCTGCCAGTTCGGCGGGTGGGCCGGCGTCGAGCAGCACGACGACACCGTCCTCATCACGCTGGTCGAACACGTCCGAGGCGTGGGCCACACACTGTCCGGCCGCAACGCACTTGTCCTGCTCGATGGTTACCTTCACTGGATGCTCCTCATGGCGACGAGCCGCAGGCCGACACCCCATCGAGGAGTGCTGAGGGTCAGGCAGGCTGGCTGCTGGTCGGTCGCGCGGTCGTCATCGCCCGTGTCGCCGAGACGATCTTCCGAGTACGGGCGCGATCCATCGAGAACCTTCCTCTCAGCCGGTCCTCGCTGACCGCGCTTCAGAGTGAACTCTCCCACCGAACGTCTGTCAATCGATTGATTGAAAATATCCCGAGGGTCCTCGGGAGGTGTGGTGAACGTGCTGGTCCGACACGCGCCTCGGGGGCTCCGAGGGCTACGAGGGACAGCCCGGGCGGGCCCGTGCGGTGCCGAGATCGGAATCCCCGGTCGGCATTGAGGATGTGCGGTGCCCGAGCGTGGCCGGGGCCTCCGTGTTATTCCACTCAGCGGGAGAGTGCGGGCGGCATCGGATCTCTGAAAAGTACGGTCGAAATCAATCTGTCGGAACTCTCGACAGGACTGCCACGCATGAGTAGCGGAGGGCATGGTCAATGACCGATTGGGACTACTCGACCGATTTCCTGGTTGTCGGAAGCGGCGCCGGCATCGTGGGGGCATTACGCGCACGCGCGCTCGGCAAAGACGTTCTCGTCGTTGAGAAATCGGACCAGTTCGGCGGATCGACCTGTATGTCGGGCGGCGTGATGTGGCTTCCCAATAACCCGCTTATGCAACGCGAGGGAGTCTCCGACTCGATCGAGGACGCCCTCCGGTACTTCGACACCGTGGTCGGCGACGCGGGGCCGGCATCGTCGCCGGCTCGCAGACTGGCCTTCGTCAACGCCGGCATCGAGATGGTCACCTTCCTCGAGTCCGAAGGCCTGCCGTTCCAGCGTTGCGAGGGCTACAGCGACTACTACTCCGGCGTCCGGGGCTGCGAAGGGGGATCTGCCCGGGGCCGGTCGATCGAGGCAAAGGTCTTCGACAAGAAGCGACTTGGCCCGTGGCAGAGCCGGGTCCGCCTCGGCTTCTCCGACGGAATCACCATCTACACCGGAGAGGCCGCACCGCTGTCCCTGATGAGGACGCGGATCGGACTGACCACCGTGGCCAGGGTGGGGCTGCGCACCGCGCTCGGCCGTATCCGCGGGCAGAGCCTCGTGGCCAACGGGGCGGCACTGATCGCTCGGCTGCTCGACGTACTGCTGCGGCGAGACGTTCCGGTCTGGCTCGAGTCCGCGCTTGCGGACCTTGTTGTCGAGGACGGCCAGGTCGTTGGCGCTGTGATCCACAAGGGTGGTCGTGACGTACGTGTTCGAGCGCGTGACGGCGTCCTGCTCGCTGCCGGTGGCTTCGCCCGCGACAAGGAGATGCGCGAACAGTATTCGGGAGGGCGGCCCACCAGCGCGCGGTGGACCTCGGCCAACCCGGGGGACACGGGAGAGACGATCCGGATCGCCATGGCTCACGGAGCCGCGACCGACATGCTGGACGAGGCGTGGTGGATGCCGTCGTGGATCAGGCCCGACGGGACCCCTGTGATGTGCCTTTCCGAGCGCAGCAAGCCGGGCTCGATCATCGTCGACACCGCGGGGCATCGGTACTTCAACGAGGCGGTCGCCTACCAGGAGGCCGGTCAGCAGATGTACGCACGGGAGCGGGAGTCCGGGGGTGCGGTTCCCTCGTGGCTCATTGTCGACTCCCGGCACCGAAGGCACTACCCGTTCGATACGGCCCCTCCTGGACGGACACCGAAGGAGTGGATCACCAGCGGTGCGATGAAGCGCGGCGACAGTCTGGAGGATCTCGCCGACCAGTGCGGGATCCCCGTCGCCGGACTCGTCAAGACGATCGATCGCTTCAACCGACTCGCCGTAGTGGGCGTCGACGAGGACTTCCACCGAGGAGAGGGAGACCACGAGAGGTTCTACGGAGACATCACCCACAAGCCGAACCCCTGCCTGGGCCCCGTCTCCAAGGCGCCGTTCTATGCGGTCGCCCTGTACCCGGGAGACATCGGCACGAGCGGGGGAGTCCTCTGCGACGAGTCCGGACGGGTACTGAACGCCGAGGGAGAGCCCATCATTGGGCTGTACGCCACAGGCAACTGCACCGCGTCCGTGATGGGCCGCAGGTACCTGGGCGCGGGGGCGAGTATCGCCGCGTCGGCGGTGTTCGGATATGTGGCGGCGAATCACGCCTCCTTGGCTCCGGGGGTGTCCTGAGCTTGCAGCTTCTGTGCGGCATGCACCGGCCAGCGGTGACCCTCGCCGGTGACACTGATTCACCCTGTGCGACCTGTGTCCGTATGCAGGCCGTGGACGGTCACCGCTCACACGTGACCGGCGCCTGCCACAGCGCGACGATCGCGTCGATGAGGCCGGTGCCGGTGTCGTGCCAGGTCGCGCGGGAGGCAGGGGCGCCGTCGGCGAGGGCCCGTTCCCGTTCTGCGCACATCTGGGTGATCAGGTGACGTGTCATGGCGGCGCGTTCGCCGTGCACTTCGGCGGGCAGGTCGGGCAGGCACCGGTTCAGACCGTCCTGCGCCTGTCGCAGCGAGGGGGCGGCGGCGAAGAATTCCGCAGCAGCGATCGCGTGGAGTACGGGGTCGGCCGTGAGCTGGGCGATGAACCGGGCGTACCAGCTCGGGGTACCCAGGGCTTCCAGGTGGCCGGTGACCGGGCGGACCGAGCAGGTCACCCAGTCCCGCAGGTCGGAGGAGGCGTGGATCTCCGCCAGCATGCGTGTGCGGATCCCCTCCATCCGCTCGGCATGCTTGCGGATGATCGCGCGGACCAGTTCGATCTTGGTGCCGAAGTGGTAGCCGACCGCGGCGTTGTTGCCCTGGCCCGCGGCCTCGCTGATCTGGCGGTGGGAGACCGCATGCACCCCCCGTTCGGCGAACAACCGCTCCGCCGCGACCAGGAGCGCCTCGCGCGTCGCGCTGACCTGCTCGCCCCGCGTCCTGCCGGCCATCACCACCGCCGCTTGGGGGCGCCCAGTTGTTCCGCGACGGCTGTTCCCACAGACCACGGTGGCCCCTTGGTCGAGTCGCCGATATCAGCTGAATGCGCACAGAAGCCCCCATGAGGGCCGACGCTACGGCCGGACATCGTTCCCGCCTTCCGGCGGGAGCAGTTCGACCCTCGCTGGGCGGCAGGCCGCACCGCCCGGCACCAGCGGAAACACGGAACCGTCCACTACTCCTCCACGTTTTGGCCCAGTGATCTCCACTTGAACACATGCCCCCCTCCGGTTACGTTTTAACTCAATCGCTTGAGTTAATTGTGGCGGGGTCACTCGTACCCGCTGCCCGCTCGACGGAGAACAGCCATGCCCGACGCGCTCGCCCAACCCGCCGACACCATGGGATCCGCCCCGCCAAAGGCGAACGTCGTCGTGGCAGTGCTGGCCTTTGCCGGAATCGTGGTCTCGCTGATGCAGACCCTGGTCATCCCGCTTGTCCCGGAACTCCCGAAGCTGCTGAACGCCGCACCGGACGACACCGCCTGGGCCGTGACCGCCACCCTGCTCGCCGCCTCCGTCGCCACCCCCATCGCCGGGCGCCTGGGGGACATGTACGGCAAGCGCCGCATGCTCCTGCTCAGCGTGTGCATGCTGGTGATCGGTTCGGTCGCCGTCGCGCTCAGCGACTCCCTGACCCCGGTGATCGTCGGACGCGTCCTGCAGGGCCTGTCGGCCGGCGTCGTTCCGCTCGGCATCAGCATCATGCGCGACGAGCTTCCCGCCGAAAAGCTCGGATCCGCCACTGCCCTGATGAGCGCGTCTCTCGGTATCGGCGCCGCACTGGGCCTGCCCATCGCCGCCTTCGTCGCCGACAACTTCGACTGGCACATCCTGTTCTGGGCCTCGGCGGCCATGGGCGCCGCCGCCCTCGTGCTCGTACCCGAGTCCAAGGTGCGCACCGGTGGCCGCTTCGACCTGCCAGGTGCCCTCGGTATGGCGGCCGGCCTGGTCTGTCTGCTGCTCGCGATCTCCAAGGGCGCCAGCTGGGGCTGGGGCAGCGGCACCACCCTCGGCCTGTTCGCCGCGGCCGTCGTGATCCTGGTCGGCTGGGGCTTCCTCCAACTGCGTACCGCCCAGCCGCTGGTCGACCTGCGCACCACCGTCCGCCCCCAGGTGCTGTTCACCAACCTCGCCGCCCTGGCGTTCGGCTTCTCCCTGTTCGCGATCCAGCTGATCATCCCGCAGATCCTGCAGCTGCCTGAGCAGACCGGCTACGGCCTGGGCCAGAACCTGCTGACGGTGGGCCTGGTCCTGGCGCCCCAAGGCCTGGTCGTCATGATCACGGCGCCCTTGTCCGCGAACATCTCCAAGGCCAGAGGACCCAAGTTCACCCTGATGGTCGGCGCCGTCATCGTCGCCGCCGGATATGCGCTGAACATCGTGCTGATGAGTGAGATCTGGGAGCTGATCCTGGTCTCGTGCATCATCGGCGCCGGTATCGGCTTCGCCTACGGCGCACTGCCCCTGCTCATCATGGGCGGGGTACCGGTGTCCGAGACGGCCGCCGCCAACAGCCTCAACACCCTGCTGCGGGCTATCGGCACGTCATTCGCCAGCGCCGCCTCCGGCGTCATCCTCGCCCAGATGACCACCGACTTCGGCGGCATCGCCCTGCCCTCCGAGAACGCGTTCAAGGTGGTCATGGCCATCGGCTGCGGCGCCTCCCTCCTCGCCCTCACGCTTGCCTCCCTCCTTCCCCGCCGTCCGGTGGCCGCCACGGCCGACGGGGGCCCTGCCCAGACGCCCACCCCTGAGGCCGCCTCCCAGCACAAGGTGTAAGCGCCCCCCTACGCCCCCACGCCCCGCCAGTTCCGTTCTCCGGCGCGGCCGTTCCTCCGCCCGTACACAGGGCCCCCACCGGAAGAACCGGTACAAGCGAGCAAGGAGTACGAGCATGGCCACATACGTCCTCTTACACGGCGGCGCGCACGGCGGCTGGTGTTACCAGTCGGTCGCACGGATCCTGCGACAGGCCGGACACGACGTCTACACCCCGACCCTGACCGGCGTCGGCGAGCGGTCCCACCTGCTCAGCCCCGACATCGACCTCGACTTCCACATCAACGACGTCATCCAGGTCCTCACGTACGAGGATCTGCGTGACGTCATCCTGGTGGGCCACAGCTACGGCGGCATGGTCATCACCGGCGTCGCGGACCGCGCCACCGACCGCGTCGGTCACCTCGTCTACCTAGATGCCGCCACACCCGTCAACGGCCAGTCCCTCGCCGATGTCGCGGCGCGGTCGATGAACGCCGCGCGCAGCGAGGGCCGGGTGGTCGACGGGATCGAACTCGTCCTCTTCCCCGGCACCGGACCGATGCCGCACTACGGGGTGACCGACCCCGACGACATCGCCTGGATGGAGCCGAAGCTGACACCCCACCCGTACAAGTGCTTCGACCAGCCACTGCGGCTGACCAACGAGGCCGAACTGTGGGAGATCCCGCAGACCCACATCGTCTGCACCGTGACCCGGCCCCATCGCGACCCGGCACGGTGGGAACGGGCCCTCGCGGCCGGCCGGGTCTGGGACATCGACACCGGCCACGACCTGATGATCACCGAACCCAAGGCCGTCGCCGACTACCTCCTGCGCGTACTGACCGCCTGACCCACCGGGAATGTGGCAGTTCTCGCCGTGCTCCGGACAAGTGAAAGAAAGCTGATCATGGCCCCACCCACGTCCAGCATCATCACCTTGAACATCAACGGCGAGAAGCACACTCTCCCCGTCGACCATCGCACCACCCTGCTCGACGCCCTGCGCGAGCGCCTCGACCTGACCGGCACAAAGAAGGGGTGCGACCAGGGGCAGTGCGGCGCCTGCACCGTCCTGCTCGACGGCCGCCGGGCCGTGTCCTGCCTGCAATTCGCGGTGGCGGCCGAGGGCCGCGAGGTCACCACCATCGAGGGGGTGGCCGAAGGCGGGCAACTGCACCCGGTGCAGCAGGCGTTCCTCGACCTGGACGGTTACCAGTGCGGCTACTGCACACCGGGGCAGATCTGTTCGGCCCTCGCGGTGATCGAGGAACACGCGGCGGGCTGGCCCAGCGCCGTCACCGACGACGTCCGTCCCGAAGCGGGACCGCCATCGCTGACCGCCGACGAGATCCGGGAACGGATGAGCGGCAACCTGTGCCGCTGCGGCGCGTACGTGTCGATCGTCCAGGCGGTCGCCCGGGCGGCCGAGGCACAGGTGGCCAAGGCCGAGGTGGCAGCCGCATGAGGGAGTTCGGGTACCAGCGCGCGCTCGACGTCTCCGGAGCGGTCGCGCTCCTCGACGCCGATCCGGACGCCCGCTTCCTCGGCGGGGGCACCAACCTCGTCGACCTGATGAAGACCGGCGTCGAGCGGCCCACGCGGCTCGTCGACGTACGCGAACTTCCCCTGGACCGGATCGAGCCGACGGACGCCGGCGGACTGCGCATCGGCGCGACCGTCACCAACAGCGACCTCGCCGCCCACCCCGAAGTACGCCGCCGCTACCCGGCGTTGACGCAGGCGGTGCTGGCCGCAGCCTCCGGGCAGCTGCGCAACATGGCCACCGTCGGCGGGAACCTGCTCCAGCGCACCCGCTGCGGCTACTTCGCCGACGTGACCCAACCCTGCAACAAGCGTGCCCCCGGCAGTGGTTGCCCCGCCATCGAGGGCGAACACCACAACCACGCGGTCCTGGGCGCCTCCGAGCACTGCGTGGCCACCCACCCCTCCGACATGGCGGTGGCGCTCACCGCGTTCGACGCGGTCGTCTCCTACGAAACGGCTGACGGACCACGGGAGTTGCCGCTCGCCGAGCTCTACCTCCCCGTGGGCGACACCCCGCACCGGGAGACCGCGCTGCCGCCGGGTTCACTGATCACCGGCGTCACTCTGCCCCCGACGCCCACGGCCGCCAACTCCCGCTACCGCAAGGTGCGCGAGCGGGCCTCGTACGCCTTCGCGATCGGCTCGATCGCCGCCGCTCTCGACGTCCAGGACGGCCTCGTACGGGATGTGCGGCTGGCCTTCGGGGCGGTGGCGTCCAGGCCGTGGCGGGCCCGGGAGGCCGAGCGGGTACTGACCGGGGCGCCGGCCGACGCCGAGGCCTTCGCGGCCGCCGCGGTCGCGGAACTGGCTGCCGCCGAGCCGCTGCTCCACAACGGATACAAGGTGATCCTGATGCGCAACCTTGTGGTGGCCGTCCTGACCGAACTCGCCGAGGAGGCCGCCCGATGACCACGACCACAGCGGCGCGCAAGGGCTCCGTCGGCAGCGCGCACACCCGCGTGGAAGGCCGGGACAAGGTCACCGGAGCGGCCCGCTACTCGGGAGAGATCCCCTTCGCCGGACTCGCCCACGGCTGGTTCGTACTGTCCACCGTCGCCCGCGGGCGCATCCGTTCGGTTCAGGACGCTCCCGTCCTCCAGATGCCGGGGGTGCTCACCGTCCTGCACCACCGCAACGCCCCGCGTGTCGACAACAACTACATCGGCCTGCTGGGAATGGTGCCGGACCCCGGCGTCGCCCTGTTCCAGGACGACCGGGTGCCGCACGTGGGCTGGCCGGTGGCGCTGGTCGTCGCCGAGACGCCTGAGCAGGCCCGGGAGGCCGCCGAAGCGCTCGCGGTGCACTACGAGACGGAGCCGCACGACGTCGCGTTCTCGGCCGGACACCCGGGCGTGTACGTGCCGGACGGCCGCATGCCGTCGGTGACCGCGAAGGGGGACCTGGAGGCGGAACTCGCCGCGTCCGCCGCCGTCGTGGACGCGGAGTACAGCACGCCCGAAGAGCACCACAACCCGATGGAGCCGCATGCGGCGACCGCCCGCTGGGACGGCGGGCGGCTCGAAGTCGTCGACTCCAACCAGAGCGCCACGTGGATCGCGGACGACCTCGCGAAGCTGTTCTCGCTCGACCGAGCCTCGGTACGGGTGCGCTCCGAACACGTCGGCGGCGCCTTCGGGGCCAAGGTGCTCCGCGCCCACCAGGTGGCCGCCGTGATGGCCACGACCGCCCTGCGGCGCCCGGTCCGGGTCGTCCTGACCCGCCGTCAGATGTTCTCCCTCGTCGGCTACCGCAGCCCCACGATCCAGCGCGTCCGGCTCGGCGCCGCCGCCGACGGGCGACTGCGCGCGCTGCAGCACGACGGCCTGTGCCTCACCTCGACCGTGTACGAATGGGTCGAGGCGTGCACCGTGGGATCACGGGTGTTGTACGACGCCGAGGCCCATCACACGTCCAACCGGATGGTGCGGCTCGACGTGCCGTCGACGACGTGGGTGCGTGCGCCGGGTGAGGCGCCGGGGTCGTTCGCCCTGGAGTCGGCGATCGACGAACTCGCCGAGAAATGCGAGATCGACCCGATCGAGCTGCGCGCCCGCAACGAGCCCGAGCGGGGCCCGGTGTCCGGGCTGCCGTTCGCCGGCCACCGGCTGCCCGACTGCTTCCGGGAAGGCGCCCGCAGGTTCGGGTGGGCGGAGCGGGATCCACGTCCCGGTCTGCAGCGCGACGGGCGCTGGCTGCTCGGCACCGGCACGGCAGCCGCCTCCTTCATCGTGTTGGCCATGCCGTCCACGGCGGCCGTGACGGCGGAGGCGGACGGCACCTTCACCGTGCGGATCGCCGCGGCGGACGTCGGAACCGGGGCACGGACCGCGCTCACCCTGATCGCCGCCGACGCGCTGGAGGTGGCACCGGACCGCGTCCAAGTACGGATCGGGGACAGCGACTTCGGACCGGCGATGGCCTCCGGCGGCTCGATGGGCACCCGCTCCTGGGGCTGGGCGATCATGGCCGCGGCCGGCGAGCTGCGCGAGCGGCTCGCCCTGAGCCCCGGCATTCCGCCGGAGGGGGTCACAGTGCGGTCGGACACCACCGAGGCCGTCCGTAACTTTCCGTACAAGGAACGGCACTCCTACGGAGCGCAGTTCGCCGAGGTCGCCGTCGACGTCACCACCGGCGAGGTGCGCGTGCGCCGCATGCTCGGCATCTTCGCGGCGGGCCGGATCGTCAACCCGCTCACCGCCCGCAACCAGTTCATCGGCGGCATGACCTGGGGCATTTCCATGGCCCTGCACGAGGAGGCGGTACGGGACCAGGCGACAGGCGGCCTCTGCAACGCCGACCTGGCCGGCTATCACATCGCCGCGCACGCCGACGTACCACTCATCGAGGCGGACTGGGTCGACGACCCACCGGAGCCGGACGACCCGGTCGGGATCAAGGGCATCGGCGAGATCAGCACCGTCGGCACCGCGGCGGCCATCGCCAACGCGGTCTGGCACGCGACCGGCGTACGCCACCGGAACCTGCCCATCCGGCCCGATCGCGTTCTCACGGAAGGCGGACATGTTTGACATCGCCGCCGAGCTGAGCCGCTGGGCCGAGGAGGGCCGGGAGTTCGCCGTCGCCACCGTCGTGGCCGTCGACGGCAGCGCGCCACGCGCTCCAGGCGCCGCCCTCGCCGTCGACAGCGAAGGCACGGCCATCGGCTCGGTCTCCGGCGGCTGCGTGGAAGGAGCGGTGTACGACCTGTGCGTCCAAGCGTTCAAGGACGGCGAGACGGTTCTCGAACGGTTCGGCTACAGCGACGAGGACGCCTTCGCGGTCGGGCTGACCTGCGGCGGGGTCATCGACGTCATGGTCACGCCGGTCGGTCCGGAGGCACCGGCGTCGGCCGTGCTCCGGTCGGCGCTGTCGGCCGCCGCCCGGGGCGAGCCGACGGCCCTCGCCCGGGTGGTCCGGGGCCCGGTCGAACTCCTCGGCAGGGCCCTGCTCGTGCGCCCCGACGGCTCGTACGAAGGTTGCCTCGGCGGGCATCCCGACTTGGAGCGGACGGCCGTCGCCGAGGCCCGGGCGCTGCTGGACGCCGGTCGTACCGGCACGGTCGAACTCTCGGAGGACGGCTCGCACTGCCCCGGCGGCCTCATGCTGCTCGTCGAGTCGAGCGTGCCGCCGCCCCGCATGATCGTCTTCGGCGCGATCGACTTCGCCGCGGCGCTCGTACGGGCGGGCAAGTTCCTCGGCTACCACGTGACCGTGTGCGACGCCCGCCCCGTATTCGCCACCCGGGGCCGCTTCCCCGAGGCCGACGACATCGTGGTCGACTGGCCGCACCGCTATCTGCGGCGGACCGAGACCGACGGGCGCACGGTCCTTTGCGTACTCACCCACGACGCCAAGTTCGACGTACCCCTGCTGAAGGCGGCCCTTCGGCTACCGGTCGCGTACGTCGGCGCGATGGGCTCGCGCCGCACCCACGCCGACCGCGAACGCCGGCTGCGGGAAACCGGCGTGAGCGAGCGGGAGTTGACCCGGCTCAGGTCGCCGATCGGCCTTGACCTCGGCGCCCGTTCGCCCGAGGAGACCGCCATGTCCATCGTGGCGGAGATCATCGCGGTCCGCCGGGGCGGAACGGGCGTTCCGCTGACCGGCTTGGAGACGCCGATCCACCGTGACGGGAGAGAGCGGGGCACCGCGGCAGCCGCCTGAAGGGCCGTACACGTCCTGGCGGGTGAGGGAGCAACCAAGATGGGGTTGCTCCCTCACCCGCCAGGCTTCTTCGCGTTCCTGCCGCACGCTGTCGGACGAGGGTCCCGGCGGCCCCACGAGACGTGCGGCGGTTCCGCGACGGCCAACCCCTCGCAGCGCAGAAGGCATGCACAAGTGCACCGGACCGCGGGGAGGCCTCAGCGGGGCTCGTCGGGCTTGTCCAGGCTGGTACGCAGGACGACCGGCTTCAGCAGGAGCGCCGCGACGATGCTGAGGACGGCGACAGCGGCGCAGATGAGGAAGACCAGTCCGGTCGCGTCGCCGTAGGCAGTGCGGACGATCTCCTGCACGGCCGGGGACTGCCCGCCGACGTTCACTCCGGTGCCTCCCTCCGCGACGCTCGAAGCGGGAAGACCCGCCGAGTCGAGATCCTGCGCGATCTGCTCGGTGACGTGACGAGCCAGGACGGCCCCGAGGACGGTGACGCCGATCGTGCCGCCCAGGGAGCGGAAGAAGGAGACCGTCGAACTGGCCGTGCCGATGTCCTTCAGCGGGACGGAATTCTGGACGACGAGGATGAAGTTCTGCATGGTCATGCCGACCCCGAGCCCGACGCACAGCATCGCCACCCCCATGAAGGCCAGTGGCGTCCTGTGGTCGACGAGGCCGAGGCCGGCGAACCCGGCCGTGAGGAGGACAGCGCCGCCGACGATGACCGGCTTGACCTTTCCGGTCTTGCTGATCAACCGCCCGGCAAGGATGGAGGAGATCAGGATTCCGCCCATCATCGGGATCGTCAGGAGGCCCGCTTCGGTGGCCGTATAACCGCGGCTGGCCTGGAAGTACTGGCTGAGATACACCGCGGCCGCGAACATGGCCGTTCCGACGGCGAGACTTCCGAGGATCGCCAGGAGGGTGGTGCGCTGTTTGATGACGTCGAGCGGCACGACGGGCTCGGCGGCACGCACTTCCACCCACCCAGCGACGCACAGCAGGACCAGTGCCGCTCCGACCATCGCCGCGGTCTGCCAGGACGCCCAGGCGAACGAACTGTCGACGAACGAGATCCAGATGAGCAACACGCTGACGCCCGCGGCGATCAGGGTTGCGCCCAGGTAGTCGATCTTTACGCTGTCACGCCGGACGACGGGAAGGCGCAGCGTTCTCTGGAGCAGTACCAGCGCCACGGCGGCGACCGGGATGCCGATGAAGAAGCACCACCGCCAGCCCAGCCAGGAAGTGTCGACGATGAGGCCGCCGAGCAGCGGACCGCCAATGGTCGACGTAGCCGTGACGCCGCTGAGGTAACCGCTGTACCGGCCGCGTTCCCGCGGCGGGATCATCGCCGCGATCGCGATCTGGACGAGGGCCTGCACGCCGCCGACGCCTATGCCCTGTACGGCGCGTGCGCCGATGAGCTGCCCGGCGGTCTGACTCAGTCCTGCCGCCACCGAGCCGAGGACGAAGACAGTGACGGCTGCCTGCACGAGGTTCTTCTTGCTGAACAGGTCGGCCAGCTTGCCCCAGATCGGGACAGTGGCGGTCGTGGTGAGCAAAGCCGCGGTGACGACCCAGGTGTACTGCGTCTGCGAACCGTGCAACGAGCCGATCATCTTGGGCAACGCGGTCGAGACCACAGTGCTGCTGAGCGTCGCGACGAAGAGCGCGATGAGCAAGCCGCTGAGTGCGATCAGGACCTGTCGGCGAGAGGTGGGCTGTGCTGCGTCCGCCGCGGAGTCGTTCACTGCGGTTCTGCTCGTCACACGGGCTCCAAGGGGTACTGGGTAAGGGCTGGGCGAGCGCATCCACCAACGCGCGACGCGGGAGGAGGAGGCAGCCGCTCTGCCCGGCCCAGCCGCTTCAGAGCCGCCCGGTGGGAGCGGCAGTCGGCACCAGCGACCGCTGCGAGCCGCTGGGTTTCGGTTCCCTCGGTGAACGACCGCCGGTCTCCGTCTACATGATCAAGGCGCGAACCCCTGCCAGGTTGGCGCCGAACAGCCGCCGAGGTCGCGAGGAGCACCAGCCTCCGTCACCACGTCGACCCCTTGATCAGGACGAGTCCCAGCGTGCCGCGGCATCATGACGGGCCCGCTACCGATGCCGACGTCGCCGTCGGCGGTGGCGCCGAGACGATCGCCCGAATACCGGTGCGATCCATCGAGATCCTCCTCCGAGACGGGCCTTGGTGACCGCGCCTCTGAGTGAACCCCTCCGCCGAGTCTAAGTCAATCGCCTGATTGAATAGTTGGGTAGACCTGAACTGGAGCAGGCCTGGAAAACGGCCTGCTCCAGTTCCTCCTTGCCGTATGCGCGAGTCGCGGCTTGCCACCGAGTGCGGTCAGTCGACCACCAGAACGCCGCGTGTGTGCGGAGCCGTTGAGCCACGGTGGATGGAGCGGCGATAGCTACGTCGGGTTTCAGCGCGACGCTGTCACGGACCCTGTGTAACGGGCGCCCGCCACAGCCCTACGATCGCGTCCACCAGGCCGGTCGCGGCGTCGTGCCAGCTGGACCTGGGCGTGGAAGTGCCGACGGCGAGTGCACGCTCGCGCTCGGCGCACGTGTGCACGATCATCTGCCGAGCCATCGCGGTGCGCTCGGCACGCACCTCATCCGGCAGATCGGGAAAGAGCCGGTGCAGACCATCGAGAACGCTCCGTTGAGCCGGAGAACTGAGGGTCTCGGCGACCACGATTTCATGAAGCGCGGGATCGACCGTCACCTGGGCGCAAAATCGTGCATACCACGTGGGGCTGCCCAGCTCTGCCAGATACTCGGGCATCGGACGCACCAGGCACGCCACCCAGTCCCGCAAGTCGACCGAGTCGCCACCCATCTCGTCCAGCAACCGCGCCCGCACCTGCTCGATCCGCTCGCAGTGCTTGTGCGCGATCGCCCGCACCAAGTCCGCCTTGGTGCCGAAGTGGTAGCCCACCACAGCGGTATTGCCCTGCCCCGCAGCCTCACTGATCTGACGGTTGGACGCGGAATAGACCCCACGCTCGGCAAACAGCCGCTCCGCCGTACCCAGAATGAGCTCCCGTGTCGCCCTTACCTGCTCGGCCCGCACGGTCCCACCCGCCACAATCACCACTCCCCAGAAAGTTCGGACAACTCACCGACCACCGACCGTCGGTCCCTCATGCCGCCTCAGGTCTTCCATCGCGGCGGCGGAGTTCGGCAACCGAGTCCATCGCGTCCCCCTTCGATCCGGCCATCACAGCGTGATCAGGCAACCTGGTGCGCTAACTTAATGCAACCGATTGATTTTCGCTGTCGGAGTGTACCCAAACCGGCATAAGTAAGTACGTAAAGCCCGTGCAAGACCGGGCTCGGCGCAGAGGCGCCCGCGTGCCGCCCGGAAAGGACACCATGACCCGAACCGCGGTCATCACCGGAGCCTCCTCGGGCATCGGTGCTGCCCTGACCCGCGCATTCGCCCGGGCGGGATGGAACGTCGCCGCGACGATGCGCACCCCGTCCAGGGCCCCGGCCGACTTTCTGGACCTCGCCGCCGTCGACATCGTCCGGCTCGATGTGACGGAACCCGAATCGATCACGACCGCTCTCGACGCGATCGTCTCCCGCTTCGGCCCCGTCGACGTCCTCGCCAACGTCGCCGGATACGGCCAGCGAGGCTCCCTGGAGGAGATGACGATCGAGCAGATCCGCGCACAGTTCGACACCAACCTGTTCGGAGCGCTGGAGCTCATCAAGGCGGTACTGCCGGGCATGCGCGAGCGCAGCTCCGGCCACATCCTCAACGTCTCCTCCGTCGCCGGCACGGTTGGTACACCGACGATGGCGGCGTACAGCGGATCGAAGTTCGCCCTCGAAGGCTTCAGCGAGTCCCTGGCCCAGGACCTCCGGCACCTCGGTATCAAGGTCACGATCGTCCAGCCGGCGTCGTACGAAACCGGCTTCGGAGCGGGAGGCAGCGGACCGGCGAACCCGATGCCCGAGCAGTACGGCCCCGCCCGGACACTCCTGTACGGCCTGGACGACTACAAGTGCGGCGACCTCGCGGCTTCGGCCGACGCGATCGTCTCCATCGCCGGCACCGACCACCCGCCACTGCGCCTCGCCCTCGGCCACGGACTGCACCTTCTGCGCGGCAAACTCACCGCCCAGCTGGAGGAGTACGACCACTGGGAGGAACTGACCGCGACCACCCTTTGACCTGCGGGACAGACGCCTGCCGATGAATGGCCGGGTGTCCCTGCCCGGTGAATCGGAATTCCGGCCGCGGTTGCGATACAGCAAGGACCCCACCGCCGCTTCTGCGCCTTTCCGGCGTAAAGTGCCACGTTATGGTGATGCTGCGCGTCGCTATATGGCGGCTTGGCGCAGATCATCCCCCTTGTTTCCGGTCTCGCTCCGCTTCGGTACCGAGCACAGTGACGTCAGGCGGCGGACGCTGCCGTGCTCGTCAAGGACGTGTCTGCGGGGGCCGTTTCTGAGCGGTGGCGGCTGGCGCGGGTCTGTACCGGCAGCTGCGGATGGACGTCGGTCGGCAGGATGCCGTGCGTGATCCAGCGCGGTTCCGAGGTGATGGGAGGTGAGGGACGTGACCGTCGTGGCTTCGCAGGCAGGGAACCTGCCCGCGTCCTTCACCACCTTCGTGGGCCGGCGGCGCGAGGTCGCCGAGGTCTGCCGGCGCCTGGGGACGACGCGGTTGCTGACGCTCACCGGGGTGGGCGGGATCGGCAAGACGCGGCTGGCGATGGAGGCGGCGACCGCAGCGGCGACGGCCTTCCCGGACGGGGTGTGGCTGGTGGATCTGGCACCCGTACGGCGCCCGTCGGCGGTGGCGAGCACAGCGGCCACGGCGCTCGGCGTGCCGGACCTGGGCTCCAGACCCGTCCTTGAGCAGCTCGGGAAACATCTGGCCGGGCGCCGGGCGCTGCTCGTGCTGGACAACTGTGAGCACCTGGTCGATGCCTGCGCCGAACTGGCGAAGGCGCTGCTCCAGGCCGCGGCCGGGGTACGCGTTCTGGCAACGAGCCGGCAGATGCTGGGCATCGTCGGCGAGCACGTCTACACCGTTCCCCCTCTACTGCCGGAGGACGCGGTCGAGCTGCTGCGGGACCGCACCACCGCAGTCCGGCCGGAGTTCCGGATCACCGACGCGAACACCACCGAGGTCTCCCGGCTCTGCGCCGACCTGGACGGGCTGCCGCTGGCGATCGAGCTGGCCGCGTCCCGGCTGCGCACCCTCACTGTCGAGCAGGTGACGGACCGGCTGGCGGACCGGTTCGCGCTGCTCTCGGGAGGATGCCGGACCGCCCTGCCGCGGCAGCGCACGCTGCGCGCGGCGATCGAATGGAGCCACGACCTGTGCACCCCCGCCGAACGGCTGCTGTGGAACCGGCTTTCGGTCTTCGACGGCAGCTTCGGCCTGGACGCGGCCGAGGACATCTGCTCGGGCGAGGGCATCGCCCGGCGCGACATCCTGGACCTCCTCGACCGGCTGGTCGCCCAGTCCGTCGTTCTGCCCGTCGAAGCGGATGGCCTTCTCCGTTACCACCTGCTGGAGACCATCCGCCAGTACGGGCGAGAACGGCTTGCCGTGTCCGGCGAGGAGGACCGCCTGCGGGCACGGCACCGCGACTGCTTCCTCGCCCTCGCCGAGCACCTCGCCGACAGCTGGTGCGGCCCCGGCCAGGCGGAGGGCCTGGCCCGGCTGCGCGCCGAACACACCAACCTTCGCAAAGCCCTGGACTACGGCGCCGACCCGCAGGCCACGCTCGCGCTGACGGCGGCGCTGCGCTTCCACTGGTGCGTCGGCGGATTCCTCGGAGAGGGACGGCGACAGCTCGAACGGGCGCTCGCTGCGGCGCCCGCCCCCACCCCGCCCCGTGCCCGGGCGCTATGGGTCGCCGCCTGGGCCGCGATACTGCAAGGCGATCTGGAGGTGGCCGAGCGGTGGCTGGACGAGGCCGCGGAACTGGGGCGGCAGTTGGACGACCCTGTGGTGAGCGCCTACGTCCTGGGCTTGCGTGGCATGTTGGCGGGCTTCCGGGGACAACTGGAGGAAGCCGTGTCCCTGCACGAGGCTGCGGCGACCGCTCATACGGTTCTGGGAGAGGCCCCCGGGGCTATCGCCGCTCTGTTCCAACTGACCTTCGTCCAGAGCCGACCTGGGGACTCACGCGCGTCGGAGAGCGGCAGGCAGGCGGTCGCCCTCGCGGAGACGCACGGTGAGCGGTGGGGGCGCGCGTACGCGTTGTGGGCACTGGGCCGTGACGCCTGGGTGCACGACGACCGAGAGGCGAGCGCGGCTCTGACCCGGGCCGCACTCGATGCGCAACAAGGCTTCAACGACTACGTCGCGACCGCGCTGATGCTGGAAGTACTCGCCTGGACCACCGCTGCGGGCGGCGACCACGAGCGGGCGGGACGACTACTGGGCGCCGTACGTTCCCTGTTGAAGAACATAGGCAGCACCATCCCCGCGTTCGGCCCGCACTTGGCCCAGGACCATGCACTGTGCCAGGAGGCGGTCGAAGGAGCCCTGGGGCCCGCGGCGTACGAGAAAGCACTCGCGGGCGGCGGCAAGCACGACACCCCGGCCCGGGCCATCGCCTACGCACTGGGCGCCGAACCGGCTGCCGCCGCCCCCGGCCCGCTGACCCGCCGCGAGTCGGAGGTAGCCGCTCTCGTGGCCCAGGGCAGGAGCAACCGGCAGATCGCCTCCACACTCGGACGATCACCGCGCACGGTCGACATGCACGTCCAGAACATCCTGGCCAAACTCGGCTTCGGCTCCCGTGCCCAGATCGCGGCCTGGTGGACAGCGAACCAGGCCCTCGCACACTGAGATACGCGACTCTCGATTGCTCGAAGTCGCCAGTCCAGGGGCCGTTCCAGCCGCAGGATCCGATCATCTCCGCAACCACGGACGGGACTGTAAGTCCACTTGGTAGACCCCCACTTGTGCGGGGCTTTCACTCACCGCGACCGGGGAGACCGCCTTCGGTCCCGGTCGTTGAGCCGGCTGGTTGAGTGGCCGTCATGGGCCGGCGGTCACTGGGGTGTTCTGCTTCCCACAGCGGGTGGTGGCGTTCGGCCCAGGCGCGGGAGACGAAACCCGTGCGCAGGCCCTGGCGCGCCTCGGGGTCCCGGGCCGCCATCCAGATGTGGCCGACGACCAGGGCGCCGATGAACAGAGCCAGCCAGTCATGGACGAAGGTCGCCCCCGTACGAAGGAACAGCGGCGTGAGACGCGGAAACCACATGATGAGACCGGTTCCGATCATCACCAGCGCAGTGCCGGCGATCACGGCCGCGTACAGCTTCTGGCCCGCGTTGAACTTCCCGGCAGGGGGATGGCGGCGGCGCAACGTCGCGCGTATCCAGCCGCGGTCGTGCGGGCCGAAGCGGTTCAGCCGTACGAGGTCGGCGCGGAAGGCGCGGGAGACCAGCCCGGCCAGCAGAGGCACGGGCATGGCGATGCCCGCCCATTCGTGCACGGTGACCAACAGGGCGCGTCTGCCCACCAGTTCGGCCAGTGCGGGCAGATAGAGGAAGGCCGCGGTGACCAGGGCGGTGCCCATCAGCGCGGCCGTGGTGCGGTGGATCCAGCGTTCGGCGGCGGTGAAGCGCCGTATCAGCTCGGAGAGTTCAGCCGGATCACTCGGGTCGGTCGGCTCAGCTGGTTGAGTCATCGTCGCGTCCGTTCGACTTGCCGACCCACGCGTCGATGTCGTAGCCGCGAGGCTCCCAATAACCGGGCTCGACGCGTTCGGTGACCGTGATCTCGGAGAGCCACTTCGCCGACTTGTAGAAGTACATCGGCGCGGCATACAGCCGCACGGGACCGCCGTGCGCGGCGGTGACCGGCTTGTCCTGCATCTCGTACGCGACGAGCATGTCGGGGCGCCGAGCCTGGTCCAGGGTGAGGCTCTCCGAGTAGACGCCGTCGAAGCACGTGAAGTGCAGTGCCGTGGCGGCCGGTTGAACTCCGGCCGTCTCCAGCAGGTGGGAGAGCCGTACCCCGGCGAAGGGTGTCTGTGGCACCCGCCAGCCGGTGACGCACTGGACGTCCCGGACCAGACGGGTACGCGGCATGGCCTTCAGCTGCGCCAGCGTGTACGTCGCCGGGCGGTCGACCAGGCCGTTCACGGTGAGCCGGTAGTCGGCCGGGGAACGGCGCGGAATGCTGTCGGCGACGGAGTAGAAGCGGAAGCCGCCGCCGCCCGGCAGCAGCGCGGTCAGACCCGTGGGGTCCTTGCTGGCCACGGTGGCGAGCAGACCGTCCGTCACGTTCTGCAGGCGTGCGCCGGTGGGCACCGCGACGGCGCCGAGTCCGAGGATGCCGAGGACGACCCGCCGCCCGACGGGCCTGCCCTCGCGTTCCTCTCCCGCGCTCAACTCCGTGTCCTGGCCCGCATTTTCTTGACCCCGCCGACGATCACGACCACGCCCGCAACGGCCATGAGCAGCCCGAGCCCCAGGAACTGGCCCTTCCCTGACATACCGCTTCCGCCGATCACGCCGGAGCCCTGCAGGCTCCACAGCGCGCCGAGTAAGAGCAAAACGACCCCGCCGGCAATCCGTATCCGGATCTTCATTCCGTGCTCCTCGTCCGCGGGGCGACGGTACTGACCGTCCGCTCCGTCTTCGGTCACGCGACTGCCCCGGTGCGGGCCGACACAGCGAAGGGGTTCAACCGCCCGATCCTGGTCCCCGCTCGCGGAACAACATCCTCCGGGCACAGTAGGGCCGCCCACACAGCAAACGCAAGGAAACTTGCGTTAACGTGGGTTCGTGGATGAGGAGCAGGTGTCGCGGCGACCGGGTGGCCGGTCGGCACGGGTTCGGCGAGCGGTGTTGGATGCGACCTTGGCCGTGGTGGCCGACCAGGGTCTCGACAAGTTTCGTGTCGGCGACGTCGCCGCCCGGGCCGGCGTGCACGAGACGTCGGTCTACCGCCGATGGGGTACCCGGCAACGTCTCCTCGTGGATGCGCTGTTCCACCATAGTGAAGCCCAGATGCAGATCCCCGACACGGGCTCGTTGCGGGCGGATCTGGTTGCCTTCACCCACTCGCTGATCGGCTACCTGAGCAGTCCGCTCGGGGCGGCGTTCATGCGGGTGATGGCCGTCGTGAACGACGACGCGATGCCGGACAGTCGCGCCGAACTGTGGCGTTCACGGGTCGATCTCGCCCGCACGATGATCGATCGCGCCGCCGCGCGCGGCGAGGTACGCGAAGGCACGGACGCGCGTCTGGTCCTTGAACAGCTCATCGCGCCGCTGCACTTCCGTGTCCTCCTCCTGCGCGAACCACTCGACGAAGACCTCGCGGAACAACTGGTCGACAGCCTCCTGAGAGGAATCGCGCGATGACGGACTGATGCAAGGGATGCCGACGTGGGCCGTCCGAGTCGTCATTGGTGTCCTGGGACCGTCGGCATTCCCACGGTGGTGAAGGTGGGTCACACGGTCAGCAGTTCCGTGATCCGGCCCGCGGTGCGCCGCAGCAGTGAGGTGAGCCGGGGCAGGTCGAGGTCGTCCTTGCGGAATCGGGGAATGGTCAGGTTCACCGATCCGGCGACCTCGTCGCCCGCGAAGAACGGTGCGGCGAGTCCGAAGGCGTCCGGGATGCGTTCTCCGTCGGCCTGGGCCCAGCCCCGCTCGCGGATGAGATGCAGATCGCGTTCGAGCTGGTCACGTGTTGTCGGGGTACGCGGCGTCAGTGCTTCAAGGCTTTGCTTCTCCACCACCTCGGGCGGGCAGTGGGCGAGGATGACCTTCCCCGCCGCGCCGGCGTGGAGCGGGACGGGTGCGCCGGCCGTGAGTTCGTAGCGGACGGGATCCGCCGCAGCAGCAGCGGACCGGCGGCGATCCGGCCGTCCGCGGTCGGGCGCGTAATTCCTGTGGTCTCTGTGGTCGTCCTGAGCTTGGTGGTCGTGGCCGGGCTGGCCCCGATCCGGGCAGGAGTTCCCTGTTCGCCCGGCCCGTCCAACAAGTCGGGCGGTATTCCTTCGACGAGGAGCAGCCCGGGATTCAGTCCTTGCGGAGGAACTGCGCAGCGGCCAGGGCGTAGGTGCGGACGATGTGCAGGACGTCCTCGATGGCTACCGACTCGTCGGCCGCGCTGCACTCCCCGCCCTCGGGTCCGTACCAGTAGGCGGGTGTTCCCCGGTAGCGCCAGAAGCGGCAGTCCGAGATCGCGATCTCGGGGGCCATCTCGGGCTTGGCCCGCCCCAGGCCCTCCACCGTCTCCTGCAGGATGACCGCCATCTCGCTGTCCGGGTCGGAGATGTCTGCCGCGTCAGCCCCTTCCAGCTCGAACTCTGCCTCGGGATACCGCTCGACGATCTCCCTGGCCTGTGCGGAGATCGCATGCGGATCGGTTCCGACGGGCACGACGACCGTCACCGAGAATTCGCAGTCTGGGGCGATGACGCTGGGTGAACTGCCTCCCTCGATCGTTCCCACATTGACCGTGATCAAGGAAAGGAGTTCGGCCGTCCCCTTCCCCATCAGGGCATCGTGCCTCTCGCGCCGCTGAGGGTCGGCGAGTATGGCAGTGATTGACGACGGGAGATTCACCTCGATATTTTCCAGTGCGCCAAGGTCGCGAATGATATCGGTGGCGATGTGAATAGAGTTCTTGCTGGCGTTCGGATATCCGGAGATGGCGCCCCTCGTCGCCACTCGCACGGTGAACTGGATATAGCCCTTCGAGGCGAAACAGACCGCACCCGTTCCGGAAGGCTCCGCGCTGAGCACGCAGTCGGCTTCCATCTCGCTCTCGATCTGCTCGAACAGGTAGCCGGTGCCCAAGCCGTTGCCGGTCTCCTCGTCAGAGACGAGGGTGAGCGACAACCTGCCCGACAGGTCTTCACTCAGTCGGGACAGGTAGGTGTAGGCGAAGAGCATCGCCGTCACGCCCGCCTTCATGTCGGAGGTCCCGCGGCCCCAGACGCGGCCATCGGCGACCTTCCCGCTCCAGGGGTCGTCGCTCCACCCGGGTTCCTGGCCGGCGGGCAACACGTCGAGGTGGCCGTTGAACATCAGATGCCGGCCCTCGCGGGGCATCCGCACCGACGAGATCAGGTTCGGCATGCTCTCCTCGGCGGTGACCTCCTTGAACGGAAGACCTTCGGCTTCGAGGTAGCTCTTCACCAGCGCCATCGCCTCGCGGGTGTCGCCCGGAGGGCTCGGGGTCTCGCACTGGACGAGACGGGAGAAGAGTTCGACTATTTTCTCCTCGTCCCGGGTGACCCAATCCATGACCTGCTCACGAATCTGCTTCAAAATAAACTCTTCCTGGATTTTCATTGGCGTGCGCGATCGCCGACAAAGCGCTTCGCGCCCCTGGCCGGGAAATTTCCGCGCCAGCAACGCCAAGCTACCATTTAGTTATTTTAATTGCTTTATGGAGTTTGTCGGAAAATAAATATCCGCCCGTCGTGAGGCGGCTGGTCGTTCGTTCATCGTCCTGCCGTGCCGGTCTCACCGGTGCCGTGCGGTGGGGTCATCGACCCCGCCGTCCGCCGGGAGATGGCCGTGCTGCTGATACGGCATGTCATCGGGGTGCCCTTCGAGCCGGGCACGCCGCCACGCCGTGTCGAAGGAGAGGTTGCCTTTGCTGGTCCGTGCCAGCCGCCATGCACGCCAGCTCGTCCATGGCGAGAGCAGCCATCGCAGCATGGACGTGCTCACAGGACCACCGTGCCCTCGAGCGGCGGACGGATGTCTGCTGCTCTCCTCACAGCTCACCCACCGGCTCCGCCGCGGTGTGCCCGTTGAGCAGGGCCTGCGCCTTCGCGGCATGGTGCGGTCGCTGAGCGCTGTCCATTCCGGCGGCCAGGAGGGTGTACAGCATGCGTTTTTGGGTGGGGTCCGGGAAGCTGGCGAGAAACTCGCGCAGCACTTCGACGGCCTCGTATTCGACGGTCCGCTCGTCTTCGGGGCGGTGTCGCGCGAACACCGCCGTGACCTTGCCCAGGTCCTCGGGGATGGAGGAGAGCTTGGACCAGTCGGCGTCGTCCCGCTCGATCCATCGCACCAACAGGGCGGCGGGATCGGCGAGTTCCGTCGCAAGAGCATCAGTCTTCTGCCTGCGCAGGAGGTCGGTCACGGCCTGCCGGCGCTGAGCGGTCAGCAGCGTGGCCACGGCAGCCCGGTCGTCCGGCAATAAATCGAGTGTCAGCTGGGCCGTGAATTCGACGGGAGGCTCGGTCGGTAGCCGTCGCGGCCGCCCGAGATGCTGGCCGCAGACGTCCCGCGCCGAGGCGAGGTCGGCTGGGTCGCACGTTTTGGAGACCTCGCCCGCTGCCTCCCTGAGCGTGGTGCGCACAGCCCCTGCGATTTCGTCGACCGGGCCTGGGTAGGGCGGTTCGGTGAGGACCGTGGCTGTGATCCGGGCGGTGAAGCCGATCCCGGGGCAGGCGCTACGCAGCCGGACCTCGAAACGGGTCAGGTCGCGCTGCACTGCTCTGCGCGTACGGTGGCGCGACCATCGTGTGGAGGCCATGGATCAGGACTCCGCCGAAGCGCGCTCGTGGGCGAACCGCACGGACGACAACGCGGCGGGCAGCCGGAGGTCCCTGCGCAGTTCGATGACGGCCTCGTCGTTGGCGACGCCGGGTTCGCCGAAGATGAGGGCGGAGATCGGAGTGGAGTACAGATGCTCCACGACGACCTGGTTCAGGATCTCCGTCACGAGTTCCGTCGGCACGTCCTTCGTCTTCCGCACCTCGGCCCACGCGGTCAGCAGGCGTCGGCAGTCGGCTTCGACCCGGGTATCGGCCAGTGCTGCGTTCCAGCCCTCTACGAGTGCTTCCCTGACGTCCTGCTTCTGCTCGGCCGCCGCCAGCATGACCTTCAGGACGTACGGGTCGACGTGCGGATCCAGCAGCGACAGGAACGCCCGGTGCCCCGCCAGGTGCTTCTTCTGGGTGGCCCATTTGATGACCGTGCTCCACACCCGCGGCAACTGGCCTTCGCGGGCAGCGATGTTCCGCAGCGCCTCCTGTGCCGTCCGCACCGCCTCGTCCGGCTCGGCCCGGTCGAGGATGTGCCGCAGGCGGACGAGAGCCTGGCGCGGATAGTGCTCGGCGAAGTCACCCTGGCAGACCAGGGCGACGACGGTCGCGACGGCTTCCGATGTCTCCTGCGCCGAGTCCAGCAGCAGGGCACGGACCTCGGCGCCCAGGGTGTCCGCCTCGGCGGCGACGGTCAGGACACGCGCGATCAGCTCGCGGTGCCCGGGACTGTTGTCGCCGTTGTCGATCCAGGCGTGGACCTGCTTGACGACGCGGATGTCGTTCTCCGCGACGGCGAGTTCGACCAGGAGGTCGCCGATGACGGCCAGCCGGTCGGCGCCCGGTCCCTTGGGCGAGGTGATGGTGTCCAGCCAGCGCAGCAGGTGCGGGTGGATGTCGGCACGCTGCTGCCAGAGGTGGAGCAGGATGGCACGGGCGTATCCGGACTTGTGGTCGAGGGAGACGGTCCGTCCTTTGACCTCGGCGCCCATCGTCGTCAGCCGGGTGGTCAGATCGGGACCGGTCAGGATCGTGCGGACGTTTGTCTCCGGGGACTCGCCCAACAGCGTCCGGGCGCCGTCCTGGACGGTCAGCGCGTCTTTGCCGTCGAGGAACAGGGCGGAGACGAGCAGGGCACGGTCATCCGGATTGGCCTCGGTTTTCGCGAAGACGTCCTGCACGTCCGAGAGCCACTCCTGGAAGGCGCTCAGAGCTCGCTTCAGGCCCTCCGGGGAGTCTTCCGCGGAGGCAAGTGTGGTAGCCAACCGGGCGGCGTCCTCGGGGCGGCTGCTGTCGGCCAGCAGATGCGCGGCCTCGCCGACCAGGCCCGCTTCCGACGGCGCGGTGTCGAGCCAGTGGATCCGGTCCGGCCGGCGGTGCACGTACTCCAGGTGCGACTTGGCCACGCGGCGCGCGGATGGCCTGGCGGTAGCACGGGCGACGACGTTGGCGACCGTCCCGGAAGCGGCCTCGGGCCATCCGTGTTCGTCGGCGATCACGACCAGGAAGGAGCCCGAGAACCTCAGTCCCTCCGCATGACTCACCAACTGTTCGGCGACGTAGCCGGGGTTCTGCCAGGAGCCGATCTCCGCGGCCACGTCCAGCAGATAGCCCGTGCCCGGCTCGTCGGGCAGTACGGAGATGTCCGGGAAACCAGGCCTCTCCCAGTCGGGCACGATCACCTGGAGCTTCAGCGCCCGGCCTTGGGAGTTCTCCTCGGCCCGCGAGACCTCCCACAAGGCCTTGATCCCAGCAGTGCGCTTGCCGTATCCCGGAGGACCGGCGACGACGGCCAGCCGAGACCCGCCTCCGGTGAGACGCTCGATGACCTTGGCCGCCGTCCGCACTCTCTCGTCCCGCACGCTCAGGTCCACCCACGCCAGCCGTACGGCGTCGAACTCGGCCTGCGGGATGTCGGTCACCGGCAGCTGCGGTTTGCTCGTCATCGTGACGGATCCCGCGGCCACGATGATCTTCGAGTTCTGGTTGTTGCCCACATCCACCCGGAACTCGGTCGCCGACGGGACGACAGGGGGAGGTGGCGACGGTGGTGGCGGCACGGCCCCGGGAACGGTCCCCTCGCTCACCGGCTCTGCTCCGGCGCGCGATAGTGGAAGCCGCCCGAAGCGTTGATGTCACCGGCGGAGATGACGACCTGGCTGTTGGTGTTGTGGTGCACGCTCGTCCGCGCTCCGTCGCCCTCGTCCGCGCCCTTGACCTGGTCGGCCAGGTCCTGCAACTCCTGCGCTGCGTCCGGGTGTTTCTGTAGGAACGCTGCCAACTGGATCATCAGTTCGCTTTGCAGTCGGTCCGCCACCGACCCGCGATCACTCTCCGTGCTGTCGGCGAGCCGCTGCCGCGCCGCGTCGATCAACCGCAACTCCTGCTCGGCGCTCTCCTCCCCACCCCGCCGGAAGAGCCGGGCCACCCCGGCCCGCATGGACTCCCACGTGCTCTTGGCCATCTCGGTGACCAGAGCGCCGGCCCCCACGCCCGCGACCTGCATGATGTCCAACGCGTCCCCCATGGTCGGTTCCCCCGCTCGGCAGAGCGCGCAGAGGTTGGCTGCATATTCGACACATCAGGGTGGATGTCGGCGCGGAGGTCGGCAATCGAAAGTATTTGCCACATATCGGAATGAGTAATCATCAAGCGGACTGATCAGGCCGGTTCGGATCTGGACTGTGGAGCCTTGCGCCGCTTGAGGCCTCGTAAACCGCAGGATGGAGGACGGCTGAGGTTTCAGCTACGGCACAACTTGGCCAAAGGCCCACTTTGGGTAATTGTCTGGAAGTAGGAGGAGTGTGCTGGTGTGGGCACCGGGAATCCTGTAGACGCACGGTGGCAGAGTGGCAAACGGCGAGACTCCGGCGATCCTCGGTGGCCGGGCCGGACGAGCCGGCGCTTCTGGCTGATCCCGACTCCGTTCGACTTCCGGTCCGTGGCGGCCACTTCGGTCGTGCACGGTGGTGGAAGGAAGCACCGCGTCCATTGGCGATCTGGCCCATGCGCTGCTTCCCCGCTCAGCTGTTGATGTCTAACCGATCAGCGTGGCCAAGGTGCTGGCGACGCTGGAGGCCACGGTCAAGCTCGTGGTGAAGGCGCAAGCGGCCCAGGCGAGAGACTCGGGATAGGTGGCGTGGCCGTGGCGGCGGGCAAGGTAGCCGGCAGTCGCCGCGACAAGGATGGCGAGCACGATGGCCAGGGCGCAGGCGAGCAGGATCACGGCGGTACTGCTGGACATGATGTGGCTCTCCCTATGGTGAGGCAGACGGTACTGGTCGCGCCAAATCTCCTGAAAGAGGTGCTCGCCGGGGTGCGCGCGGGCGAAGATGAACAACGGCGAACAGCGGCACGACACGGGCGGGGGCGTGAAGGGGGACGATCCTGTGGATTCGGCACCCGCCCTCGCCGAGCTGCGTGCGCGGCTGGAGGCCGCCCGGATCGTGAGCGGATTGAACAAGACCGAGTTGGCCCGCCGTGCCGGATTGGGTCGCACCGTCATCAGCCAGGCGTTCAGCGCCTCAGCGATGGCGCCTTCTGCGCAGACGGTTGGTGCGCTGGCACGTGCTCTCGGCCTGAGGGAGGAGCTCCGCTCCCTGTTGGATCTGCTGACCAAGGCTTCCGGCTCTCTCGAAAGCCGTGGCGACAGCGTGCCGGGGCAGCCGATCGCGGACTGGGACCCCCACGACCTCGAAGTCCACCCGGCCGTGGCCATTTCGACCGTCGAGGGAAATGGCGCGCGTGCCAGTGGGCCAGGACGCGATGGACCGGCAGCGAAGCTGCCCAGCTACATCAGCCGATCACACGATGCGCAACTGGCCGTCCTCGTCGCCGCTGCAGCAAGCGGGAGCAGCCAGATGGCGGTGTTGGTGGGTTCCTCCTCGACGGGTAAGACCCGTGCCTGCTGGGAAGCGGTGCAGCCACTGGCGGCCCAAGGATGGCGGTTGTGGCACCCCATCAGCCCCACCTATGCCGACGCCGTGCTGGCGGACCTCAAATCTGTCGCGCCACACACGGTGGTATGGCTGAACGAGGCCCAGAACTATCTGGGGGCCGGTACGGGAGTCGGGGAACGCATCGCCGCAGCCCTGCGCTCCCTTCTCACCGACCCCACCCGGGCTCCGGTTCTGATCCTGGGCACGTTGTGGCCGCACTTCGCCAGCGAGTACGCAGCTCGCCCGCAACCCCAGCAGGACGATCTGTACCCCCAGGTGCGTGAACTGCTCGCCGGGCGGCGGATCACACTGCCCGACAGTTTCGATGACGCCGCCACCGACGCCGCCGAAGCCTTGGCCACGGCAGGCGACCTGCAACTCGCGAACGCTTTGAAGCAGGTGCGCGACGGGCGGCTGACTCAGTACTTGGCCGGAGCGCCAGAACTGCTGCACCGCTATGAGTCTGCTTCCCCGCCTGCTCGGGCTCTGCTCCATGCGGCCATGGACGCACGCCGCCTGGGCGGCGGCCTCCATCTGCCGCTGGCCTTCCTCGAACATGCAGCGACGGACTATCTGACCGATGACGAATACGACACCCTCACCGACGATTGGCTCGAACAGGCCCTCGCCGAGACCACTGAGGCCGTTCACGGCAACCTCGCCCCCCTACGCCCCGTCCGACCGCGTCCCACCCGTCGTTCGCAAGCAACACCGGCCCAGGCGCGGCCTGTCTACCGGCTGGCCGACTACCTGGAACAGCACGGACGCCAGCAGCGCCAGCGGCTGTGTCCTCCCGCCTCCTTCTGGGAGGCGTCCCACAGCCAACTCACTCATGCCTATGCCTTGGAAGCCCTCGCCAGAGCCGCCGAATCCCGCCACCGGACCTACTGGGCCCATCACCTGTACCTGCGGGCCCTCCGTGCTGGTGATCCTGTTGCTCTCCATCGGCTCGTCCGGCTACGCCGGGCTGCCGGGGACTGGGAGGGAGTCGAGGACCTCTACCGACAAGCCAGCAATGCCGGCAACAGGGACGCACTCGTCCAACTTGCCCAACTGAGGCACGCCGCCGGGGACTTCGACGAAGCAGAGGAGCTGTACCGACAGGCCGCCGAGGCCGGCAAGACTGAAGGCTTGGTGCAACTGGCGTATCTGCGGGAGGAGGCCGGGGACAGGGAGGACGCGGAGCACCTCGCCCAACAGGCCGCCGACTCCGGCGACTGCAGCGCCCTGGTACGGCTTACGAGGCTGCGGAAGAAGGCCGGAGCGAGCGAGGACGCCGAGCGCCTCGCCCGGCTGGCCGCCGACGTCGGCAACCTCGAAGGTCTCGTGTTGCTCATCCTGCTGCGGGAGGAGGCCGGTGACCGGAAAGAGGCCGAGCGCCTCGCCCGACAGGCCGCAGACACCAGCAACCGTGCACCTCTCACGTTGCTTGCCCGCTCGCGGGAGGAAGCAGAGGACTGGGAAGAAGCTGAGCGCTTTGCCCAACTGGCTGCATTCGCCGGCGACCCGAGCGCCCTGGTGCAGCTCGCGTATCGACGAGAAGAGACCGGGGACCAGGAGGACGCCGAGCGCCTCGCCCAACTGGCCGCAGAAGGCGGCGACCCGAGCGTCCTGGTGCGGCTCGCGCATCGGCGGGAGGATTCCGGGGACTGGGAAGAGGCCGGGGAGCTTGCCCAACTGGCCGCATCCGCCGGTGAAATTGGAGGTCTTCAGATTCTCGTCCGCCTGCGGGAGGACGCTGGGGACCGGGAAGACGCCGAGCGTCTTGCCCGGCAGGCTGCGGACGCTGGCGACAGTCGTGGCCTGGTATGGCTTGTCCGTCTGCGGGAGGAGTCCGGGGACAGGGCGGACGCCGAGCGCCTTGCCCAGCAGGCCGCGGACAATGGCAACCTCGAAGGCCTGGTGCAGCTCGCCTATCGGCGCGAGGACATCGGGGACCGGGAAGACGCCGAACGCCTTGCCCAGCAGGCCGCGGACGCCGGCGACAGCCGTGGCCTGACATGGCTCGCGTATCGACGGGAGGAGTCCGGAGACTGGGACGAAGCCGAGCGCCTTGCCCGGCTGGCCGACGACACCGCTGGTCTGGCGCTGCGGGCGTACCGGCGGGAGGAGGCTGGGGACCGGGAAGAGGCTGAGCGTCTTGCCCGGCAGGCTGCGGACGCTGGCGACAGTCGTGGCCTGGTATGGCTTGTCCGTCTGCGGGAGGAGTCCGGGGACAGGGCGGACGCCGAGCGCCTTGCTCAGCAGGCCGCGGACAACGGCAACCTCGAAGGCTTGGTACAGCTCACGTACAGGTGCGAGGAGTCCGAGGATCGGGAGGACGCCGAGCGCCTTGCTCAGCAGGCCGCGGATGCCGGTGACAGTCGTGGCCTGGAGTGGCTCGTCTGCCGGCGGGAGGAAGCCGGAGAATGTCAGGAGGCCGAGCGACTCGCCCGGCAAGCCGCGGACACCGGCAACACCGATGGCCTGCGGAGTCTCGCCCGGCAACGATGGAGCGCCGAGGACACGAAAGGGGCCACCTCCCTACAACGCCAGGCTGACGATGCGGGCCGCTACAAATTCGTACGACTCGTCCTACGGCGGGAGGACGCCGGAGACGGGAAGGACGCCGAGCGCCTTGCCCAGCAGGCCGCGGACGCCGGCAACCCTGAAGGTCTGCTACTGCTCGCCCAGCGGCGGGAGGAAGCAGGAAAGCGGGAGGAGGCCGCAGACCTGTGCCGCCGGGCCGCGAAGGACGCGGACTACAACACCCTGGCGGAACTCGGCCACCTGCGTCAGTCTGCCGGTGACCCGGACGGAGCCCTTGACCTCTATCGTCAGTCGGCTGACAGCGGCGGCGCCGGAAGGAACGACCTGCAACACATGATGAGAAGTCTGTGGCCGTACGGACTGGACCCCGATGGCACGCCATCCACGCCCTGGAGCAACCGATCCAACAGCTTCCCGTCACCTCCTTCTTGACTTCCGCACAGGGTTCCGAGCAAGCCGCAGTCAGGAGCCCGGAGGCTTCGGCTCCTGCCACGTATGAGCGGGAAGGGTCTCCGCGAGCGTGCTGAAGTACCGCTGCTCGCGCCAGACTTCGCGGTTGCCGATGACGAACAGGCGGCGTTTGGCGCGGCTGGCGGCCACGTTGAGGAGATTCGGGCGTTGCGCGGCCCACGCGCGGGCCCCCGGTGCCTGTGGGTCGGTGCCGAGGATCAGGATGACGACGTCGGCCTCCTTGCCCTGGGTGGTGTGGATGGTCCCGACCCGGCGGGAGGAGAGCAGGCCCCGGGCGGCGACTCGCGCACCGTCGACGACCTTGCGGAACGGGCTGATGACGTACACGTCCTGCTCCAGGTCGACTCCGCCTTCCGCGCGGAGCCGTTCGAGGATGCGGCGCATGGCGCGGCCCTCTTCCAGGACCCAGTGGCCGTTCGCCTGGGCGGCGGGGACGTCGACCCAGCAACTTCCCGGGGCGTACTGGTAGGGGCCGCGGTCAGGTGTCCCGTAGACCATGAGGTCGTCGTACGCGATGGCGTTGCTGACGGTGAACATGGGGTCGTCGCAGCGCCGGTGGACCCGCAGCGGGGAGCCGACCCAAGCTTCGAGCGAGCCGTCGGGCAGTTCGGCAGGCAGGAGTGTGCCGTAGCGGTTCGTGCGGTCGGCGACCTGCTGGACCGACGTACGGCCCGGCGCCCACTCCTCGGCCACCCCGTACTCATCGCGCAGGGCGCGCTGCGCGGTCCAGGGCAGGGTCACCACGGGTTCCAGTTGCAGCGGGTCGCCGACGACGACCGTACGACGGGCCCGCCACATGCCGCCGACGGCCATCTGCGGGGTGGCCTGCCCCGCCTCGTCGATGAACAGCCAGCCCAGCGCCTCGCTCCCGAGGCGGCCGAAGACCCGGTCGAGCGAGGCGAACGTCGTCGAGACGACCGGCACGACGAGGAACAGGCTCTGCCAGGCGGCCCGAAGGTGCGACTCCGGCACGGTGGCGGGCACCGAGCCGGTCACCGCGTCCATGGCGGCCATCAGATTCCTGTACATCGTCTTCGCGGTGCAGCGCAGAAACGCCTGGTGCAGGCCGAGCGCGGAGAAGAACAACTCACTGCGGGCACAGGTGAGTTCCTCGTCGGCCCATGGCGCGGACAACTCCCGTGCGGTGTCGTCGGTGAGCCAGGAGTCCTGCGGGACATGGTCCGCCCACGCGTCATGGGCTTGGCGGACGGCGTCTTCGAGCTGCCGTACCTCCGTCCGAGCGGTGCTCTGCCGGCGTTCGGCGAGGCCGAGTGCCTGCTCGGCTTGCTGCACAGCGTGCTCGGCCTGACGGAGGGCGGCAAGGGCCTGCTGCTGCCAGGCGTGTGCGGTCGCCTCCGCGGCGGCGAGTTCGACGTCGGTGTGGTGCCAGGTCCGGGCGGCCTTGCCGAGGGTGAAGAGGCTGACGACGAAGCCGGGACGGCGCTCGAAGTGAGCCCTTCGCCGCTGTACGGCTTCATCAAGTCCTTCCTGGGACCTGCCGAAGGCGACCGTTGCGCCGGGCACGGCCGACCGGCACCCTGTCAGGTCGGTCCCGGCCCGTGTAACTCTCTGGTGCGCCTGCTCCAGGGAGTTACGGGCCCCCGGGAGGGCACGTAGGACAGTGGCGGCATGCTGGCGCTCGGCGCGCAGCCGCTCGACGTGCTCCAGCGCATCCCGGAACCGGTTCCTCGCCTCGCGCCAGACTCCTGTCTGTGAGGAGTTGGCGTACCCGTCCAGGAGCTGGGCCAGGCCGCGGCCGCTGTCCAGCCAGGCGTCGGCTTTTCCCCCCGTACGTGGGTCGGGCGCCGTGACGTGGGCGTCGGTGGCCTTCTCCTTGCCGTTCCAGAACCGGTTGACGAACTCGATGCGGTTCTTCTTGCTGCCCAGCCGCGCGGCCACGGCGCCCCAGGCGGGGCTCCCGGCCAGGAGGCGGGTGGCCTGCTCGGCGAAGTAGTCGGCCTCTTCCCGCCACTGGGGGCCGAGGGCGGAGCGGGCCGGGATCTCGGTGGAGATGTTCTCCACCGCGCCGTTGTTGGCCGAGGCCACCACCATCTCGAACCCGGTGAGCTGGGGGATCAGCGGCCGTACGGTACGGCCGTACTCGGCGTTCTTCCGCGTGTACGTGGTGTCGGCGATGAATGCCTGCGACGGGAGCCGCAGGTCGGCCAGGCGTACGGCACGCCGCACGATGTTGTCGGCGAAGCAGTCCCGCAACATGGTCGTCTTGCCTGTTCCGGGCGGACCGTTTACCGCGAACAGGCCTGCGGAGTCGCTCAGTTCACCGGAGATGGTGTTGACGGCGAACTGCTGACTCAACGCCAGCGGATGCCGGGGGTCGGCAGGCCACCGTCCCACGGGCGTCTCCTGCGGGGCCACCCGGTCCAGAGCCGTCTCCGGCTGCCGCCGCAGATCGATCCGGGCTCCCGTGTCCACGGCGCCGCCCGGCGTGAGATACGCGGCCAGACCCGCACCGGGATCCACCTCGGCCAATGAGCCGGCGATCAGATCCAGGTCCGCGGCGATGAAGCTGTTGAGGAACTCCTGCTGATCGGCGTCGCCGGCACGGTTCTCCCGTACCGCGACGCTTAGGACGCGCGCGCCGTACGGGTTCAGGGCCTCGGCGACACCCCAGGCGTCGGCGAGGTCGCGGGCGAAGGCCAGTAGATCCTTCGTCGCGATACGACGGCGGGGCGCGCTGCCGTCGGGGGCGCTGTCGGGGCCGGGGGCCGCTGTCACGGTGGGGAGGACGGTCTCTGTCTGTCCCGGCACCGGCGTCTCGCCGAGCTCAGCCGCGCGGGCATGCCACTCGCGCGTGTCGGTGTCGAAGCCCTTGAGCCACCCCTGCCTCCCGGGCCCCTGCGTCAGCGTCCGCCCCGTGGCCCAGGCACACGTCGAGAAGACCGGAGAGTCGTCCACCAGACAGCCTTCGTCGTCGATGGTGAGCGCGAACATGGAGCTCTCGCCGTCCATGCGCCCGTCGAAGTCCTCCCCGCTCTCCCCGAACACCCTCAGCAGCGTGTCGCGAACGTGCTCCATGGAGAACGTGCCGCCGTACACCACGTGCTGCCAGACGTAACCGGGCTCCAGCGGCCGAGAGTGCAGAGCATGACCGGCTTCCCACGGCAGAGACCGGTCCGGCGTCACCTCGTACACCCGGTCCCGCGGAGAGACCGGGGGGATCTTCGGCGCACTGAACAGCTCCACCGCACGCCAGTAGCCCACGATCCCAGCCCGACGATGCCGCTCGTCCGTCATCCCGCTCCCTGTGGTCCATACAACTAAGCCCCGGCAGGTTACGACGCCGCAGGTCCCGAAGCCACAGTTGGTTCTAGAACCTCAGACAACCAGGACGTCCACTCAAAAGCGGGAACCGGGCCCGATCGCCCTGCGGCGAGCGGGTCGAGTCTCTTCGATGCCCTCATGACCGGGATCAAGACGACGGCTGTACCAAGCGCTCGGGTTCACGACTCCGCACCCCCCGCCGAGAGGACGGCCAAGGGGAAGGATCTCCTGCAGATCGCTGCGGGGCTCCTCAGCTTCACCGCCGTGATCGTGTACGGCGTGCAGTACTTGGCTCTGGAGCGGTTCTACGAGGTGTTCGGGATCACGCCGGAACAGGCAGGCATCGGCAAGACCGAAATGCTCACCCGGCTGACTGTGTGGCTTGCTCTGCTCGCCAGCCTCGTGATGGTTCTCCTTCCTTTGTGCAACGCCGTTGGCCTCTTGATCGTCAAGGGCGTCCTGGGCGAATGGTGGGCCCCGTTGTGCCGTTGGTTGTTCGGGTGCCCCGACCTCCGCACACGCGGCGTGCTGGCACGCCCGGCGGTCCGCAAGTGGGGCAGCCGCACAGTCCTGGTGGGAGTCGGAGGGGCATGGGCGGGGATGACACTGTTCCTGGAGCCCGGGCCCCGCTCTTTCGCTCTGCTGCCCCGGGCGGAGGAATGGGCAATCGGAGCACTTCTGATGGGGATGGCGCTCACACTCGCCGTACATCTACCGCGCAGGCGGCGGCCGTTGGGCGAGGTCTTCATCGCGATCACCCTGACCGTCCTGGCCGGCAGTTACTCGATCAGCGAGAACATGGGCGAGCGGGCCGAGGCAGTGATGCGCACGGGGCGGTGGGGTTTCCGTGAGCAGTTCATCGGACTACGACTGCAGTACGTGAAGGCCGAGTTCGTCAGATCCGCCGGGTCTCCCGCACGGACGGACTTCACCGGTATCTATCTGGGCGAGGCAAGCGGCGTGTACGCGCTCTACGACTGTGCCGCCGGGAGGGTCCTGAGGGTCTCGGTCGCGCAGGTCCAGCTTGCCCATGAGGCCGACAACTCGGCCATCGCCGGCGTCAGACGGAATTGCCGCACGAAGTGACGGACGGCGTTGCCGCAACGGGAAGACAGTTCCGTACGGGGGCACGGGTGGTGCCGCCTGTCGATTGCGCCGATCAAGGCCTGTGCGCTGTGGAGGATCACGGAGACGTCCGGTCTCCATTGACCGGGAGCCCCATCTGGGCCAGGGACCAGGAATGCCAGGCTGGTTATTCGTTTGGCTCGGCCCGTCTTCGGCATCGATCCTGGGATCGCTGGATCGGGACGCCGGCAGACCAGTCCACGGCCGGCGGCGCATGCACGACGGGAGCACTGATGGGCACCGCAGACCGCCTCGCCCGGGAGATCGATACTCTGAGGCAGATGGTTGCCGACGCTGAGCCTGCCTCCCTGCGGGCCGGCTACCTCGCTGACCCGTCGGCCGGTGATCCGGTGTTGCAGGGGACGACCGCGACGGCTCTCGTCCCGCGCTGGAACGAACGCCCCAGCGGGTTGTGGATTCCCGCCAAGTGCCAGGAACCGGCGCCGATCGATCTGACCGCGGTCTTCCTCACGCCGGATGAGATCTTCGGGTTCCCGCTGCCCTCCTCTTACACCGAGAGCCAACTGCAACGGCTCCCCCTGGAAGGCGTTCTGCGTTTCTGCGCTTTGGTCCTCAACTCGCTGGCCGCTCCCGATGCATCCGCCGACGCCGTTGATCGGGGTTTTGTCGACAGGCTGTTCAACGAACCGGTCCGCAGCCGTGTTCTGAACCTGCTCAGGGACGAGACCCGCCGACTCCTCGTGCCCCAGGCATTCATGCTCCTGGCCCGTATGGCCATGGAGATCTCGCCGGACACACTTGCCGAGGACACGCCCGAGGGCGACGTCGTGGGCGCCTTGTTCGGTCTCACCCAGACACTGGGGCAGTTTCCCGACCCCGGCCCGGCCGTCATCGGTGACCAGCCGGGCACACTGGGGCGGGAACTCATCGCCAACCAGCACTTCAACTACAGCTGGTCCATCGCGGGAATCCTGGCACGCTATGCGCGTCGCTGGCTGCAGTTGCCGGCCGAGCACCAGGGCGAGCCGGGCATCATCGACCTCAGCCAGGCCTATGGGGACAGCACGGGCATCCAGTTCGAGTCCCTGGCGGCTGTCGCCGGCTATCTGTGGATGGTCACCACCACCGGCCGCTTCGTCATCGCACCGGGAGAGTTGACCAACCTGGACATACCCGCCGGGCAGGTCGAGGCGGTGCTCGCACTGATCAGCACCAACCTGCCGGGAATGCGGGAGGCGGTGCGTAGCGAACGGCCCGAAAAGCGCACCGAATGGTCATTCGACCCGTTCCAGCAGTGGCCGGTCCTTCGGCTGCCTGAGGAGCGGCTGCTCATCCTCGACCCCCGCCGCCTGCTCGACCGCGCCTTCGGATGGCTGCCGATCTGGGACATCAAACACCCGCCGCCGGGGCACACCAAGCCCGCCGGTCACCGCAAGCTGGCCGCCCGGGCCGAATCGACCCTGCGCCACCTCAGCGAGGTGTACGTCAGCGAAGTCCTGCACAGGATCACCGGCGACGAAAGCACCACCCGCCGCGTATACGACGACGCCGAACTTAAGGCGGCCTACACCGCCCAGGGCCAGCGCATCGCCGACGCCGCGATCGACTACCCCGGCACCTGGATCGTCATCGAGGTCACGACCACCCAGCTGCGCCGTGAAGCAGCCACCGCCGTGCCCGGCGAATCACAGATCGAGGACATCGACAAGCTCATCGAGGAACTGGACCAGATCAACGCGACGATCATCGCCCTGCGCCGTGACGAGTCCGCGCTCACCGGCTCGCCCGCCACCGCCGACCGCCGCTACCTGCCGCTGCTCGTGCTGCCCGAGGGCTTCCCCGTCAACCCGGTCACCCTCACTGTCATCCGTGAACGGGCCCGGGCCCGCGGGCTGCTGCAGGTACCGGACACGGATCCGGTGGAGATCGTGGACATCGAGGAACTGGAGATGATCGAAGGAATCCAGGAGGAGTCCGGACCCACCATGCTGGACATCCTGCGGGGCAAGCAGTCCGGCAGTCTGCGCAACTCCGCCGTAGGCGACCACATCTTCCATGTCATGCGGCTACGGCCCAGCCGCCCTGCCCGGCAAGCAGACTTGTTGCATGCGGCGCTGCGGCCGCTCGCTGACGCTCTGCCGCGTCCGACGCAGGGCCAGGCGCCCCGCGAGCAGGGCTGAAACCGGCGACGTCGGCTTGGACGAAGTGCCGCTGGGCGGCTTCGTCCTGGCCGACGTCGAATGCGGTCCATCCGGCCAGCCGGGACAACTCGGCTGTGACGGAGAAGAGTTCGCGGCCGATCTCGTCGGAGAAGCTGCCCTGAGGGAGCGGGGCGGCCCGGTGGTCGAGGCAGTCGGTGACCGAGTCGGCCTTCCAGTTCCCACCGCCGTACTTGGAGTCCCAGCTGGTCCGTTCGCGCCTGGGCCACCTCTCTGGCAGCCGGGACACGAGCGCTGAGTCGTCGCCCGCACCCGCCCCGCCGCGTCAAGCGAGGACACTACTGAGGTGGTCGTGCAGGCCTTCCTGCTCACGGCGATAGTCGTTGTCGTCGGCCCGGGGCTCACCAGTCAGCCGACCGCGGCCGTCCCCAGCTGTTCGCGGTATGCCCGGGCCGTGGCCATCAGTTTGTCGAGTGCGTCCCTGGTCCGTACGAGGTCGGTGATGTGTGTGGAGAGGCGGTCGCGCTCCTGCGCCATCCGCTCCAGTGCGGAGTCGGAGTTCGCCTCGTCGGGCGTGTCGACGCAGGGCAGCAGCTCGGCGATGGTGCGGCTGGACAGGCCCGCGGTGTACAGCCGCTGGATGAGGGCGACCCGCTCGACCTCGATGTCCGTGTAGTGCCGCTGTCCGCTGGGACTGCGGGTGCTGGTGAGCAGCCCCTGCTCCTCGTAGTAGCGCACGGACCGGACGCTGACTCCGGCCCGTGACGCGAGTTCCCCGATCCGCACGATGCCCTCCCGGCCATGTCGCATGTCACAGGAGCTTGCCTCTGACGTCAGTGTGAGGTTTTAGCGTAGCTGATGTGCCCGACATCCGGGCGCTGCGGACCGTGAAGGAGTCCTGATATGACGACCCTTTTCACCAGCTACCGGCTCGGCGGCCTCACGCTGCCCAACCGGGTGGTCATGGCCCCGATGGCCCGGGTCCGGGCCACGGCCAGTGGCCTGGCGACGCCGTCGATGGCGACCTACTACGCCCAGCGGGCCACAGCCGGGCTGATTGTGACCGAGGGGACGCAACCGAGCGTGATCGGGCAGTCCAACCCGGGTACACCGGGACTGCACACCGACGAGCAGGCCGAGTCATGGCGCCCCGTGACTGCCGCTGTCCACGCCAACGGAGGTCGGATCTTCGCCCAGATCATGCACGGCGGCCGGGTCTCACATTTCGACACCATCGGCATGCAACCGGTCGGGCCCTCGGCGGTCCCCGCTGTGGGCGACGTGTTCACCCCGACCGGGCTCCAGCCCGCTCCGATGCCGCGCGCGCTGGACACCGCCGAAGTGCCTGAGCACGCGCGGTCGTACGCCGAAGCCGCCCGCCGTGCCGTCGACGCGGGCTTCGACGGCGTGGAACTCCACGGCGCCAACGGTTACCTGATCTCGCAGTTCCTCTCGTCCAACGCCAACCTGCGCACGGACCGCTACGGGGGCTCGATCGCCAACCGGATCAGGTTCGCCGTCGAGGCTGTCGCCGCCACCGTCGAGGCCGTCGGCGGGGACAGGACCGGCATCCGTTTCTCGCCGGGCGGGTCGATCTGGGGAGTCGAGGAGACCCAGGTCCGCGAGCTCTACACCGCGCTGCTGACCGAACTGGCCCCCCTCGGGCTGGCATACGTGCACCTCGAAGGCAGCACCGACGAAGAGGTGCTCGTCGCCCTGCGGCGGGCGTGGCCGGGCACCCTCATCATGAACCCCGGGCGTCCGATGGGACCGAAGCAGACCAGCCGGGACGACGCCGACCACTGGCTCGGTCTGGGCGCCGATCTCATCAGTTTCGGCCGCGCCTTCCTCGCCAACCCTGACCTGGTCGAGCGGCTGCGGGTCGGACTTCCGATCGCCCCCGTCGACGAGGCCACGTACTACCAGGGCGGTGACGCGGGCTACCTGACCTACTCGGCCCACCAGTACTCGGCTTGACTCCGAGCTGCGGCGAACGAGCCGAGCCGGCGCGGGTGGTGGTGCTCAGCTTCGCTCGCGAGCACCTTCCGTCGGCCTGTACGCACGAGCGTGGAGCACGTCGGGCAGCATCGTCACCAGGACGCCAGAGGCGCCACCCGCAACAAGCACACTCGCGAGGGCGAGGCTGACCCGCGCGAGGGGGGGGGAGGGATCCAGTCCGCCCCGTCCGCCAGGGCGGATCGGCCGCCGTAAACCTACGACCTTGCGCCGACGGTGGCTCCGCCGTCGACGGGGATCACCGTACCCGTCATGTATCTGGACGTGTCCGCGGCGAGAAAGAGCGCTGCCTTTGCGATGTCGAGGGGATCCGCCAGCCGGCCCAGCGGGACCATGGCGGAGATGGCTGCGAGCGAAGACTCGATGGTTCCTTCCTGGAAGGCCGCTCTCAACCCCGCGGTGTCGGTGCCTCCGGGACAGATTGCGTTGGCCCGGATTCCTTCGGGGGCGAGCGTCAACGCGACCGACTTCATGAACTGGATGACCGCTCCCTTGGACGCGGCGTAGACGGGCAGGCCGGGCACGCCCACGATCCCTGCGGTCGAGGCGGTGAAGATGATCGACGCCGCCTGCGATCGCCGTAGGCTCGGCAGCAGTTGCTGTGTCATCACCATCGGTACCCAGGTGTTGAGCGTCATGCAGGCGCGCCAGCTCTCCGCGTCGAAGTCGAGGCCGGGCGGCCCCGTGATGCCGGCGTGGTTGAACAGCACGTCCAGGACCTCATGACCGGCCTGCACGGAGTCGAGGAACGCGTCCAGTGCCTGCTGGTCGCCCAGGTCGACTGCGTGCGCTTCTCCCGAACCTCCTTGCCGGCCGATCTCGGCGACCGTCTCCTCGCAGCGCGCGGCGTCGATGTCGGCCACGATGACATGGGCGCCGTGGGCTGCGAACAACAGAGCCGCAGCGCGGCCGATACCCGAGGCACCGGCGGTGATGAGCGCCGTCCTGCCCTTGAGCGAAAGAAGCTCGTCCGACTTGCTCATGGCGGGGTCGGCCCGCTCACTTCAGTGCCAGCGGAGTGACGGGGGAGCCGACCGCGCCGGTCACCTTGAGGCCCGGAGCGCACAGCAGGAACTCCCAGACGCCGTCCTGCTCGCAGTCGGCTGCCAGATCCTCCAGGTTGAACATCTCGCCCAGGGTCAGACCCATGTCACGGATCACCACCTGGTGGAACGGGATGGTCGCGTTCGGCACGGTGCTCGGCCACACCTCTCCGGACCAGTTGTCGACCGCGAGGGCCGCGATCTCCCGCTCGTACAGCCAACGGCAGCTGTCGAGGCCGGGGCCGGAGGCGTTGCCGAGGAAGTGCTCACGGTCGCCCTCCAGGAACCACTGGTACCACCCGGTCCGCAGGAGCAGGATGTCGCCCGATCCGACCCGCACGCCTTGGCGTTCCTCGGCGGCCGAGAGGTCCGCGGCGGTGACTTCGTAGGAGTCCGGCAGACGGTCGACGCCCTTGAGGCCCGCGATGTCCAGCAGTACCCCGCGCGAGACGAGACGGTCTATGACCTTGGGGAAGTCGATCTTGGCCGCGCCGGTGAAGTTGTTGACCACGGCCGCCGGCACACCGTTGTAGAAGGTGCCGCCGTAGCCCACGTGCGCGAGACCGTCCCACTGGGTCGCCGACTGCAGACCGGTGATGACCATGTCGTCCGCGGATATGAGCCCGTCGGGGGACTGCTGGGTGTCGGACGGCAGGAGGGTCATGACATGGATCGGATTCACCCGGAACCCACCCGCGGGGAACGGCCCGTTCTTGTCGAACGGCATCCCGAGGTCGAACGTCTTGCCGGTCCTGACCAGTTGGGCGGCCTGCACCCGCTTCTCGGGCGTGACGAAGTTGAGGGTGCCGATTTCGTCGTCGTCGCCCCAGCGTCCCCAGTTGCTGAGGGTCTTTCCGAGTTCGTGGTGCGGCCAGCTGGTGGTGATGGTCGTATCGCTCATAACGGCTCTCTTTCCAAACGGCGTTGTTCGGTCCGACCCGGCCTCGGCGACCGGGCAGCAGTGGTGGTCAATGGACGCGCGGGTCTCCCGGCGTCAGCGCCGTGACGAAACGCCACGGCACGCCGAGGCTGCTGGCGGGGCTGGTGACGACGGCGTCGTCGGTGCGGGTGGCGATGCCCACGCCCTGAGCCCTCAGGTGGCGTTCCGCGCGGTCCAGATCGACGACCTTGAACGCGATCGCGTGGTACGTGTCCTGCGGGGCGCTCGCTGCCCAGTCGAGGTGTGCCGCGGTGCCCTCGTCGGGGGTGGCGAGTTCGTAGACGGCGTCGGCGAGGTGGACGTAGATGCTCGTGGCCCCGATGACGTCGTCCCGTCCCTCGTGGATCACGGTGCCGCCGAGCACCTCGACGAAGAGACGCAGTGCCCGTTCGGGCCGGTCGGTGAGCACGGTGTGGTGGGAGCAGCACTCGATCCCGAGCGGGTCGTCCTCGGAGACCGCGGGCAGGACCCAGTCGGGCTCGACCCGCGGATCGAGTGGGAACGGAATGGGTGGCACGAACTCGTACCGCAGCCCGGCATCCTCGGCGACCGTGAAGAACAACGGCATCGGACCAGCGGTAGGAGGGTCGTCGCCTTCGGCGACCTCGTCGAGCTGGCTGACGATCCGGAAGCCACGGCTTCTCAACTCGCGGTAGAGATCGGCGACCCCGTCCACGTACCAGCCGAAGCCCTTCAGATGCGGCTGCTCCACCGAGGGGTAGCGCTGCACGTCACCCAGGATGTACCGCTGGGGATCGATGGTGTCGAAGAGGACGTCGCTGATCGGCGTGAAGGTGGAGTAGTCGTTCCGCCTTCCGGACCCTGCCGGGGCTTCGCCCAGCACCGTGGCGATGGACGTGCTCGTGCGCCCGAAAACGCGCTCGAACCAGCGTTCGGCGTCACCAAGATCGAGGACATGGTGGCTGGGGTGGTACATCATCGTCACTCGATGGTCGTGCTTCGTGTCGCCGCTCTCCGTCGAGGCGGCGCCGTCTTCGGCCGTCACGTTCTCCTCCTTCTCCTCGATGTGGCCATGGCCGCATCGAGGGTTGACCCTGCACGGTGGAGTCGGGATCCCCGGCCCCTGTTCAGCTCGTCCTACGGCACCAGCGGCCAGGCCGACCCGCCGAATTCGGCGCCCTCCAGTGCTGTGAGCGCAGCCGGCGACACCGGAGCCCCGAGAAACGCGGTCAGGCCGTCGATCAGATCCACGACGTGTACGGCGAACGGCAGTACATCCCCACCGCCGGCCCGCACCAGCTCACGCTCGGCCCCGGCGTGCACGCCGAACGTCATCGACTGGGCGATCCGGTGGGTCCGCAGGGGTTCGGGAACATGCGTCATGTAGAGACCCATCCGCTCCCGGAACTGCTGCGCGCTCTCCAGGTGCTCCTCGTCCATCCCGTCGGCGACGCCCTCCTGGCCGGGGCGCCGCAGCATCTCCGGGAAACTCAGGTGGCCGTGTCGCTGCAGCATCGCGACGAAACCCAGATATCTGCCCGCCCCGTGCTCGCCCAGTTCAAGGACGGGCAGTACGTAGCACTCGACCCACGACCTGAGGTCGGCCGGGCGCCGCAGCGCGACCAGCGTCCTGCGCCGCTGGTGCAGGTAGGGCAGGCGGTACTCGAAGATCGCCTGGACCAGCCGAGCCTTCGACCCGAAGTGGTACTGCACGGCGGAGTTGTTGCCATTGCCCGCCTCCACGCCGATCTGCCGCAACGACACTCCGTCCACACCGCGCTCGGCGAACAGACGCTCCGCGGTGCGAATGATCTGTTCCCGGATCGATGACGGTGGAGTGACCACACAAGCCCCTTGGGAAATCACACAACCCGTGAGCGAGAACGATATTCTCACCTGTCGACAGCGAAGCACTCCGCTCCAGTGAAGTCAACTGTCTTAAATCTAAGAAGGCCGAGTTACCGAGCTCGCTGCGGCGTCGACCTGGCGTCGATCGGCATGTTTGAGTCCTCGATGCCATAAATGAGAATGACCTTCTCTATTTTGAGAACATCACTGGTATCGTCGAGCCATGAAGTTTGCCCTGCGCTTCGACTTCCGCAATCCGGTGATGTCGGGCACGACCATGGCTGACCGCTATGCGGCGGCCCTCGACATGGCCGAATGGGCCGACCGGCTCGGGTGCGTGAGGATCACCGTCTCCGAGCATCACGGCTCACCGGACGGGTATCTCCCCAGCCCGATCCCGATGCTCGCGGCGATGGCGGCCCGCACGAGCGATGTCCGCTTTCTCATAGCCGCGCTGATCGCTCCGTTCCACGACCCGCTGCGCCTGGCCGAGGACATGATCGTGCTCGACAACCTGAGCCGGGGACGGGTCGACCTGATTGCCGCCGGCGGCTACGTGGACGAGGAGTTCGCCATGTTCGACGTCCCGATGGGCGAGCGGGCGAGGCGCGTGACCGAGGCGGTGAGCACCCTCAAAGCGGCGTTCGCCGGGAAGCCGTTCGCCTACCGGGGCCGCACGGTGCACCTGACGCCCGCGCCGTTCCGCCCGGGTGGGCCGAGCGTCCTGCTGGGTGGCAGCAGCGAGCCGGCCGCACGGCGGGCCGCCCGTATCGCGGACGGGTTCGTCCCCTCGGTACCCGAGGTGTGGGAGTTCTACCGGGACGAGGTCCAGCGGCTGGGCCGGCCCGACCCCGGCCCCAGTCCCATCGGCGAGAACCGCGTCGTGGCGCTCGCCGAGGACCCCGAGAAGGGGTGGGAGCAGATGGCGCCGTTCTTCCTGCACGAGACGAACGCCTACGGTGCCTGGCAGGCCCGGAGCAATGCGGCCGCGCCGTTCCGCACCGTCGTTGACAGCGCAGAGTTGCGGGCCACCGGCCAGTACCGGGTGCTGACGCCCGATCGGTTCGTGGCGGAGCAGAAGGCGTCGACGTTCCCGTTCGTCCAGTTCCATCCGCTGTGCGGGGGGATGCCGATGGAGTTGGCCTGGTCGAGCCTGCGCCTCTTTGAGCGCGAGGTGCTGCCCGCCTTCGCCTAGCCTGCGGGAGCGCGCTTCCGTGCGCTTCCACGTCATGCCGGGTGTTTCTCACAACGCCCGGACGCGGCAAGGGAGTTGCTCGGGGTCGAGACCGGCGCCCCGCACTATTGCGGTGTGCGTCCGCGGGCAGGTCTCGGCCGGCTGGAGGTGCGACGGCCGTTACGAGCGTGCCGCCAACGTGCTGCGCCGGTAGCGGCCGGGCGCGATGCCGTGTTCTCGGGAGAAGGCCCGGGAGAAGGCGAACTCGGAGCTGTAGCCGACGGCTTGGGCGATCTCGCCGACCGGGTCGGCGGTGTCGCGCAGCAGGCGGGCGGCCAGGTCGATGCGTACGCGGGACAGGTAGGCCAGCGGGGTGAGGCCGACCACGGCCTTGAACTGGCGGGCGAAGGCCGGACGGGACATCGCGACGGTGTGGGCCAGGCTCGCCACCGTCCAGTCGCGTTGCGGCTCCTCGTGCATCAGTGACAGGGCGGTGCCGATGCGCGGGTCGCGCAGGGCCGTCAGCCATGACGGCCCCGTCTCGTCGGCGCTGCCGGCCCGTTCGAGCCAGGCGCGGACCGTCAGCACGAACAGCACCTCGGTCAGGCGTGTCGCCACCGCTCGCGATCCGGGCTGCCCGTTCCGCGTCTCGGCGGCCAGGATCCGTATGACGCCCTGCAGTTGCGGGTCCGCGCTCATACCGGGCACGTGGATGATCTCGGGCAGCGCTGACAGGACCGGATGGCCGTCGGTGCTGCCGGCGTAGTGGAACTGCCCGCACACCACCCGGACGACCGGACCGTTGCCGCCGAGGTTGAGCACGCCGCTGCGGTCCGGCGGGTGGGCGGCCTTCAGCTCCGCGTAGGGCAGGGCGTCCTCGTCGGGCGCCCCGATGAGCGTGTGCGGTGTACCGCGCGGCAGCAGCACCACGTCCCCGGACACCAGCTGCATCGGTGGTGCATCGGCGATCTGCAGCCAGCAGGCACCCTCGGCGATCAGGTGGAAGCCCGCGGTGTCGAGCTGTTCCAGGGCGCAGCCCCAGCCGGAGCCGAGAGAACGCAGCTGCCCGAGCAGCACGCCCTTGAGGCCGGTGGCGGCCAGTACGTCAGCGAGCACATCCATGCCCGCACCCTAGCCGCGGAATAACCCTGAGGATCCGAAGGTGAGACTCTGAGGCAAATTTCTGATCCTTTCTGTCATGGATGCTCTTGTGATCGCTACATAGGGTCGAGGGAGAACGACGACTTCAGAACGGCGCGCGGTCGCCGTCCGACCAGGAGAAAGCCATGAAGCTCGGCATCGCCATGTTCCCCGCGGACTTCGCCGTCCGCCCCGACGAACTGGCCGTGGCGGTCGAGGAGCGCGGGTTCGAGTCGTTGTTCCTTACCGAGCACACCCATCTGCCCGCCACCGAGCGCACCCGCGCCGAGGTGGGCGAGCTGCCCGCGCACTTCTCTCACATGTACGACCTTTTCGTGGCCCTCACCTACGCCGCAGCCGCCACCCGCAACCTGCTCGTCGGCTCCGGTATCGCCCTTGTGCCCCAGCGCGATCCGATCGTCACCGCCAAGGCGCTGGCCAGTCTGGACGCCCTGTCGGGCGGACGGGTGCTGTTCGGGGTGGGCGCCGGCTGGATCAGCGAGGAGATCGCCAACCACGGCACCGACCCTGCACGCCGCTGGAGCGTGACGGCCGAGCGGGTGAAGGCGATGCGCGAGATCTGGGAGAAGGACATCGCCGAGTTCCACGGCGAGCACGTGCGGTTCGGACCGCTGTGGTCCTGGCCCAAGCCGCACCGGCCGTCCGGCCCGCCGGTACTGGTGGGCGGCTCCGGCCCCCGCGCGACCGCCCGGGTGCTCGACTTCGGCGACGAATGGATGCCGCACGCCGGACTGCCCGTGGCCGAGCTGGCCGACCGCATCACCAAGCTGCGCAAGGCGGCATTCGAGGCCGGACGGACCGCCGAAGTGCCGGTGACCGTCTTCGGCGCCCCAGCCGAGGCCACGCACCTGGCCCAGCTGCGGGAGATCGGCGTGAACCGCGCGGTGCTGTACGCGCCTCCGGCGGACGCCGACACCGTACGCCGCTTCCTGGACGGGATCGCACCGCTGGTCGCCACCTTCCAGGACTGACCGCACAGCCGACCGGAATCCCGCCCGGCTCAGCCGTCGGGTTCTTGAACGTCAGCACCATCAAAAACGGAGAAGCACCATGAGCAAGATCTGGTTCGGAGCGGAGACCGCGGCATGCGATCGGCGGTCGACGGGCTCGGCGTCGTACGGGTGAAGAGCCGTGCGTTGCGTCCGACTGCCGCGTCCGACCGTTCAGGACCGGGCGCGGGCGGCTTCGATGAACGCGGTGATCAGCGCGGGGTCCTTGACTCCCCGGCTCTGCTCGATGCCGCTGGACACGTCGACGCCCCAGGGCCGAGTGGCGTCGATGGCGTTCCGCACGTTGCCCGGGGTGAGGCCACCGGCGAGAAGCCACTTCTCCCCGGGGCCGACCAGAGGCTTCCTGGTCCAGTCCCAGGTGACGCCGGAGCCCGCGACGGGGGCGTCAAGAAGGAGGATCTCCTCGCCCATCTCTCCATAGCGCGGCACGGGGTCGCCGAACGCCGTGGCGCGGATCAGTGTCCATCCGCCTGAAGCCAGACCGTCGTAAAAGCCGCGGTCCTCCGGACCGTGTAGTTGGACGGCGCGGATTCCCGCGTCGCCGGCCAGGGACCGTACGTCCTGGAGCGTCTCGTTTCGGAAGACGCCGACGGTCAGGACGTTCTCCGGTACGCGACCGCACAACTTGGCCGCCGTTGCCGCGTCGATGCGGCGCGGACTGTCCGAGAGGACGAACCCGATGGCATCGGCACCCGCGGCGACGGCCGTGTCGACGTCCCTCTCGGTTTTCAGGCCACAGATCTTGACGAACAGGGAGTTGCTCAAAATGGTGCTCCAATGCGGCGTCCGTCGGTCAGTTCGGGGTGATGGTTCCGGCGACCACGTCGACGGCGAGCCGGCGATGTGCGGCGAAGAGCCTGAGAGCCGCGTCGGTGTCGCGGGCGCGCAGGACGGCGACGAGCTCGCGGTGCTCCTCCGGGATGCGCGCGAGGTAGCCCTCGGTGCTGTGGGTGATCCGGGTCAGCAGGAACAGGTGGACCTGGCAGCGGATGGCCTCCCACGCGTCCTGCAGCCGCAGATGTCCGGCGGCGGCGAAGACGGCGTCGTGGAAGGCGATGTCCAGGCGCACCATTTCGTGCTCGTCCGTGGTGCGCTCCATGAGGCCCGCCGCCTTTTCGACGGCGGCCAGGTCCTCGTCGGACGCGTGGGCGATCACCTGCCGCACGGCAAGCTCTTCCAGCGCACCGCGCAGGCTGTCCAGCTCCGCGATGTCCTCGGCGGACAGCGCCGTCACCGTGGTGCCGCGGTGCCACGCACAGTGCACCAGGCCCTCACGCTCCAGCAGCCGCAACGCCTCGCGCACCGGACCGCGGCTGACATCCAGCGCGCCCGACAACTCCACCTCACGCAGCTGCGCACCGGGGGCATAGGCCCCGCTGAAGATCGCCTCCCGGATACGGTCCGCGACCTCGTCGGCCAGACCCCTGCGCCGTGCGGGGGCCACCCCGCCCTGGCTTCTCATGATTTCTACCTCCTCGATGTTCTAATGTTAACATTCAGTCGTTGTCCCAATGTCAACATTGGGACAAGTACTCCAGGGCCCAGAAGACCCGAGGTCAGAAGGTCCGAGTCCAAGAGAGGTGGTCCCTCATGAAGGTGTTCCAGATCGGTGCGGCCGGCGGTATCGGGAGCAGGCTCACCCGCCTGCTCACCGACCGCGGTGACGCGGTCACCGGTATGCACCGCAACCCCGCCCAGGCCGACACCGTGCGCGCCACCGGCGCGGGTCCGCTCCTCGGGGACCTCATCGAGGACTCCGTCGAGGAGCTGGCGCAGAAGTTCGTCGGTCACGATGCCGTGGTGTTCTCGGCCGGCGCCCACGGCACCGGCCGGGAGCAGACGACCCTGATCGACGGCAAGGGCTTGGAGAAGGCCGCTGACGCGGCCGTCCGTGCCGGGGTCCCGCAGTTCGTGCTCGTCTCCGTCTTCCCGGACGCCCTGCGCGGCGGCGAGGCCGGCGAGGGCTTCGAGCACTACATGCGGGTCAAGAAGACCGCCGACGTGTACCTCACCCGCACCAGCCTCGACTGGGTCATCGTCCGCCCCGGCACGCTCCTCGACCAGCCCGGCACCGGCCGCGTCACCGCGGGCCAGGCCATCGAGTACGGCGACGTGCACCGCGACGACGTCGCGGCGTTCATCGACGCCGCCCTCCACGAGCCCGACCTGAACCACGTCATCGTCGAGCTCACCGGCGGCGAGACCCCCGTCGCCGACGCGGTCGCCGAGCTCGTGACCTCGACGACCGGCCGACGCGCTCCCTGAACCCCGGGTGTCCGCACGGCCCCCGGTATCCCCACCCGATCACCCGGATCAAGAACCAAGAATCAAGAGGAGAAAGACCATGACAACCCAGTCCTTCAGTTTCGACATCGGTGCGGAGCAGGTCTTCGGCTACTCCCAGGCGGTCAAGGTCGGCGACACGATCTACGTCGCAGGCCAGCTCTCGTACGACGAGGACGGCACCTTCCTCCACGCCGGTGACTTCGAGGCCCAGGCCAAGCAGTCCTTCGCCAACCTCGACAAGGTCCTGGCCAACTTCGGCGCCACCCGCAGGCAGATCGTGCAGGACACGATCTTCGTCGTGAACCTGAGCCAGTACGTCGACGCCCTCGCCGCCGCCCACGTGGGGTACTTCGGCGACCACCGTCCCGCCACCACCGGCCTGAGCGTCGGCGGACTGGTCTTCCCCGGCCAGCTCTTCGAGATCAACGTCGTCGTCGACCTGCGTGCCGACGCCTGACATCAGGCGAGGAGAGTCAGGAGGAGCCGGACACATGCGTGTTGTCATCGCCGGAGGGCACGGCAGGATCGCCCTCATCCTGGAAAGACTCCTGTCCACGCGGGGGGATTCCGTCGCCGGCCTGATCCGTAACCCGGACCAGGCCAGGAGCCTGGCGGTGGCAGGCGCGGAAGCCCTGGTCGTGGACTTGGAGAGCGCCTCGGCCGAGGACGTCGCGAAGCACCTGGACGGCGCGGACGCCGTGGTGTTCGCGGCGGGAGCCGGAGCAGGCAGCGCAGCCGCGCGCAAGGAGAGCGTCGACCGCGATGCAGCGATCCTGCTGGCGGACGCCGCCGAGGCCGCTGGAGTACGGCGCTACCTGCTGATCTCCGCGATGGGCGCCGACCTGCGGGCACGGGACGACGCCCCCGACGCGGTCTTCCGCGCCTACCTGCGCGCCAAGGCCGCCGCCGAGGAAGCGGTGCGCGCCCGAACCGCGCTGGCCGTGACGGTCGTACGACCCGGGCTGCTCATGGATGCCGAGGCCACCGGCCGGGTGACGCTCGCCGATGTCACCGACGCCGGCGGCATCACCCGCGAGGACGTGGCCGCCGTACTGCTCGCCCTGCTCGACGCACCCGGCAGCGAGGGCCGGACGCTCGAGGTCATCGCGGGAGGCACGCTGATCGCGGACGCCGTACGGGCTCTCGCCCCGCGCTGAACGAGCCGCCCGCCGCGCTCACTTGCCCACTCGCGGCGGGCGGTGCCCACAGCGACACGGCCGACACACCTCGGTACACCCGGCGGCCGAACGCAGAACCTTGCACACCCCCCACAACACCCGAAAGGCAGGCCACCGTCCGTGGCCGAGCAAGCCCCCCACCCTGAGGAGAACCACCCGTGAGCGCCTTGTTCACCCCGCTGACCCTGCGGTCGCTCGAGATACCCAACCGGGTCTGGATGTCCCCGATGTGCATGTACTCCGCCGCCTCCGACGGGCCGGACACCGGTGCACCGACCGACTTCCACCTCACCCACCTCGCCTCGCGGGCGGCCGGTGGTGCCGGGCTGGTGATGGCCGAGGCCACCGGTGTCCGTCCCGATGGGCGTATCAGCCCGTGGGACCTCGGTCTGTGGAACGACCGCCAGCAGGAGGCGTTCGCCCGGGTCACCGCGGCCGTCAAGGCCCATGGTTCGGTCCCGGCCGTCCAGCTCGCCCACGCAGGCCGCAAGGCGTCGGTCGACAAGCCCTGGCTCAGCGACCGGTACCTGCCCGAGGCGGAGGGCGGCTACCGGGCCGTGGCGCCCAGCGCTGTCGCCTTCGACGGGCTGCCCGTTCCGCACGAGCTGACCGTCGACGAGATCCAGCAGCTGGTACGGGACTTCGCCGCCTCGGCCGAGCGCGCGCTGGCTGCCGGTTTCCAGGTCGCGGAAGTGCACGGCGCCCACGGCTACCTGATCAACTCCTTCCTGTCCCCGGCCTCCAACCACCGCACCGACGCCTACGGCGGCAGCTTCGACAACCGCATCCGCTTCGCCCTCGAAGTCGTCGACGCCGTGCGCGCCGTGTGGCCCGACGAACTGCCGGTCTTCTTCCGCACCTCGGCCACCGACTGGCTGACCGAGAACGCCGAGGACGACCGTGAGGGCTGGACCGGCGACGACACCGTCCGCCTCGCCAAGGAGCTCCAGGCGCACGGCGTGGACCTGCTCGACGTGTCCTCCGGCGGCATGGTCCCGGACGCCCGCATCCTCACCGGGCCCGGCTACCAGGTCCCCTTCGCAGCCCAGGCCCGCACCGCGACCGGCCTTGCCACCGGCGCCGTGGGCATGATCACCGACCCGCGCCACGCCGAGGAGATCGTCGTCGGCGGACAGGCCGACGCCGTCCTGCTCGCCCGCGAACTGCTCCGCGATCCCTACTGGCCGCAGCACGCCGCGCTCGAACTCGGCGCCGAGACCCGCTGGCCGGACCAGTACGCCTACGTCGTACGACGCCGCACCAAGCGCTGACCTTCGCCCCCGGACCACCTGAAAGGACACCCTTCATGAACCACCTCGAAGGCAAGGTCGTCGTCATCACCGGCGCCTCCTCCGGCATCGGCGCCGCCTCCGCCAAGGCTCTCGCGGCGCGTGGCGCCAAAATCGTCGCCGCCGCCCGCGACCAGGACGGGCTCGACAAGCTGGTCGCGGACATCCACAAGGCCGGCGGCACCGTCACGGCCAGGGTCACCGACGTGACGGACGCCGACGCGGTCCAGGCGCTGGCCGACTTCGCGGTCGACACCTACGGCGGCATCGACGTCCTGGTCAACAACGCGGGCCTGATGCTGTTCTCGTTCTGGAAGGACCGTGCGCTCGACGACTGGAACCGGATGATCGAGGTCAACATCCGGGGCTACCTCAACGCCATCCACGCGGTCCTGCCCGTGATGCTCCGGCAGAACTCCGGCCACATCCTGAACATGGACTCCGTGGCCGGCCACCAGGTCGGGGACGGCGCCGGTGTCTACTGCGCCACGAAGTTCTTCGTCCAGGCCGTCACCGAGAGCATGCGCAGGGAACTCGGCGTCCGCGAAGGCATCAAGGCCAGCACCATCAGCCCCGGCGTCATCGACACCGGCTGGGCCGACAAGGTCACCGACCCCGTGGGCAGGCAGGCCGCCAAAGAACTCAACGAGATCGCCATCAGCCCCGAGAGCGTCGCCGACGCCGTCGTCTACGCCCTCGACCAGCCGGCCGACGTCACCGTCAACGACCTGATCATCTCCCCCACCCGCCAGAACTGGTAACCGAACCCCCCAATAACAGGAGCAACACCATGACCACCATCGACTCCTTCAGCCACAACGTCTCCGGCGAGGACGAGTTCGGCTTCGCCCAGGCCATCAGGTCCGGCGACACCATCTACGTCTCCGGCCAGCTCTCCCACGACGAGAAGGGCGAATTCCTCCACCCGGACGACTTCGACGCCCAGCTGAAGCAGGTGTACGCCAACTTCGAGAAGGTCCTGGCCCACTACGGCGCCACCCGCAACCAGGTCATCTCCGAGACCCAGTTCGTGGTGAACCTGCCCGAACACAACATGGCCATGGCCGCCGCCAACCTCGCCTACTTCGGCGCCCACCGCCCGACCAGCAGCACGGTGGGCGTCGCTTCGCTGTTCTTCCCGGGCCAGCTCATCGAGATCAGCTTCGTCCTCGACACGCGCCTGCCCGCCTGAGGACACCGCCAGCCGGCGACGGCACCCCCAGGGTGCTGTCGCCCACCCGAACAGTTCCCAGGAGTAGTCATGGCTGAGGCCTATTGGAGTTCCGTGTTCACCAGCTCCGCAGATGAACTGTGGTCTGTCATACGGCAGTTCAACGGTCTGCCCACCTGGCACCCGGCCATCCGGTCCAGCGAACTCGTGGAAGGCGAGGGCGAGTTCGCGCCGGGCGCGGTGCGTGTCCTCACCGGCGCCGACGGCAGTACGTTCCGGGAGCGGCTCGTGGCTCTCGACGACGCGCGCCACTCTCTGACGTACGAGATCATCGACTCGCCCCTGCCGGTGCGCGGCTACCGCTCGACCCTGCAGGTCTGGCCCGTCGCCGACAGCGGTGGAGCCTTCCTCACCTGGTCCGCGACCTTCGACGCCGCCGACGGGCACACCCCCGACGAGGCCGTCGCCGCCATCACCGAAGGGGCCTACGCCCCCGCGATCGCAGCCCTGCACAAGACCGTGCACTGACCGGGACCTCCTGGCTCCCCACCCCATCAGCACCATTCGCTCGTGCCGACCAGATCCACGAAGCCTTCCAACACGTCCTCAACGCGACGTCCGCTGAAAGTTCCTCCCACATGGAGCCGTTGTGTGTTGTCACTTCGTTGCCCGATCGGGTGTATCCCCCGCGCGATCGTTGTCGGTCGCCCTGGTGAACCCGCAGGGGCGCAGGCCGATCCACCTCACCGGGGTGTGCGCCCGGCTGGTCCGTGAACCGCACGAGATCCGCCCGAGTGACGACGTCGTGCTGTTCTACGGGGACTGCATGGGGCAGAGTGTGCGCCGTTTCTCGGCCGAGACCGAAGGCGGACTGCCGCCCGCAGTGGTCCTCGCGCCCAGACTCGACTGGGACGATGTGTCCCTGGCGCTGCACCACGGGGCTGTCGGTTATCTGCTGGAGAACCAGTATGTGTTCCTGCTCGCCGAGGCACTGTTGTGCGCGTCCCGGGGGGCCAGCATCCTGGACCCGGTGGTCGCCGCCGAACAGGTCAGAGTCGCGTGCAGGGCGCGTGGGGACGCGGAGACAGATCGTGCGGAGCCGAAGGTGCCGCACGGCAGACCCGGGGCGGTGTCACCGGACCGGCTTCCTCGACTGTCCCCGCGTGAGCGGCAGGTCATGGATCTGCTCGTTGCGGGACTCGGGGTCCGTGAGGTCGCCCAGGAGATGTTCCTCACGGACAAGACGGTCAGGAACTATCTGAGCCGCATCTACTCGAAGCTCGGCGTGCGCCGCCAGTCGGAGGCAGTCCTGCACTGGGTCGGACAGCCGGCAGCCACAGGGCCTCGCGGTCGCTGAGTTGTTCAGCTGCAGAAGCGGAAAGCGTGCTCGGCCTTGGCAACTCCGCGTGCGACAGTCGTGCAGTTCAGGTTGTTCTCGCGGACGTCGTCATCTGCCTGGAACCAGTACTCAGGTTCCAGGTGACGTCCGCGTGGATGACCGTCCCTGTATCGGTGGTTTTCGAGCTGGTGTTGAGCTTCGCGCAGGCGCTGGCTCCCGAGGCTGGGATTTCGAGCTTCACACTGCCAGTTCCCGAGGGGATATTGGCGTTGATGATCTGCACTTTCCACGCGCTGTTGACTGAAGCAGTACCGGTACTTATACCGAAACCGATGCCGGACTTGAGTGAAGGGCGACGGCGAGGGGTGCGAGTGGGCATGCCGAACCCCCTTGATCCAAGTGTCTGCAGCGCGGTGCGGCAAGGAATAGAGTCATTTGCCTCTATCCGCGGTGCGGCAAAGGTGATCTCGAGATACCGGTGACGATTGGCGCGGACTGTAATTGAGGCGGTGACCTGGTCGGATAGCCTCGTGGACTGACCTGAATACGACGGCTGCAGTATTTCGGCAACGAGATGGTCAATTTGCAGTATTCACACCAACCGACCTTGACTCTTGTCGCAAGCCTCCGACAGGCTCACTTCGTGAGACTGTTCAATAATTCGGCAGCCTGGAACTCCGCAGAGGAATGAACTCGTGGTTCCGAGGTGGTACTGGCGGCGGAAGACGGAATGCCCGCCGTGAGGATCTCGCAGGAATTCCTCCGGCCGGGATCGGTGTCGGCGAGCCTCGGTCCTGGAATGAGATCCGCCGCGTCCCGGGCCGGTTGCGCCTGAGCAGGATCGCCGCCAGTCGCGGTGAAGGAAGTCACAGCAGTGCAGATCGCGGAGCAGGTACCCCTCCTGGCGCCCGATGCACATCGAACAGGAGCACAGCATGGAATCACCGACACCTGTCGGCGTGGCGAGCGGGCGCGAGCCGGGTTCGCACGAGGCGGACAGGCGGAAGGAGGAGATCGCCAAGAAGGTCTTCATCTTCCTCATCCCGTTCCTCATGGTCACGATGATGTACGCGACGTACATGGGCACCATGCACTCGCCGCAGACCCGGGACATGCCCGTCGCCGTCGTCGGATCCGGGGCCGTGGCCCAGTCCGTCGTCGACGAACTGGAGTCCGTTCGGGACGGGGCCGCCGCGCCCCGGCTGGTCTCCGACCGCGCGAAGGCGCTCGACCTGCTCAAGGACCGTGACGTGGCCGGCGTCCTGCTGATCCCCGCGGACGGCTCCACCGAGGCGACCGTCTACACGGCCCAGGCGGCCGGCGCCTCACAGGCGGGAACGGTGAAACAACTCCTCACCCCGGTGGCGGCGGGGCACGACTGGACGACCAGGACCGAGGACATCGCGCCACTGCCGTCCGGCGACAGCTCCGGCACCGCGATGCTGTTCGCCACGATCGGCATGATCATGGCCGGGTACGTCCCGCTGAGCGCGATGACGGGGGCGACTCCGCAACTGCTCGCCCTGCGCAGGTTCCTGCCCCTGCTGGCGGGCTGGGCGGTGGGCACCAGCACGTTGATCTGGCTGATCCTGGGACCCATCGTGGGCGCCCTCGACGGCAACTACCTGAAGTTCGTCGGAGTCGGCCTGGTCGCGACATCCGCCGCGGCCCTCGGCCAGTTGCTGCTGGTCAAGACCCTGGGCAGACTCGCGGTGGTGCCCGGCATGCTGCTGTGGGTCGTCTTCGGGGTGCCCTCGTCGAACCTCGCCATGTCGATCCACCAGATGCCCGGCTTCTTCGGCTTCCTGCACGGTGTACTGCCGATGCCGGCCACAGGTGAGGCACTGCGGTCGATCACCTACTTCGACGGCCGGGGAGTCGGCAGTCACCTGCTGACGCTCGCCATCTGGATCGTCGTCACTCTCTCGCTCTCGGTCCTGATCGAACGCCGCAAGGGGAACGTCGTCCCGGGCGACGAGCCGTCCGAAGACCCCGACGCTCCGCTGCCCGCGATGGCCGGCGGCCCGATGCGCTCCAAGCGGTTCCGGTACTTCGCTGTGGCCGCCTTCCCGCTGGCCATCCTCACCGTCGTCGTCGGCCTGATGAGCGCTTCCCTGCACCAGCCAGAGGTCCGCGACATGCCCGTCGTGGTCGTCGGAGCCTCGCAGGAACAGGCCGACCAGGCGGCCCATGGTCTCCAGGACGGCATGGGCGACCTGCTCGCCCTGACCACCAGCACCTCCCTCGACAAGGCAAGGGACCAGATCCGCGACCGAGAGGTCGTCGGCGTGTACGTACTCCCCGCCTCGAAGGACGGCGCGGCGACTCTGTACACCTCCTCGGCCGCGGGTGCCAGCCAGCACTCCGCCCTGCAGGCGATGTTCCAACAGGTCGCGACCAGCCAGCACACCCCGCTGAAACTGACCGATGTCGAGCCGCTGACCGAATCCGACTCCAACGGCAGCAACAGCATGTACGCGGCCATGTCCTGGATCATGTCCGGCTTCCTGATCATGGCGGTGCTGCGCGGTGCCGCGCCGGAGATCAAGCGGCTGCGGAAACTCCTGCCGATGGTGACCGGCTGGGCCATCGGAATGGGCGTATGGCTGTGGTTCCTGTTCGACGTCCTGATCGGCGCGATCAACGGCCATGCCCCGGCGATGATCGGCTTCGGAGCACTGACGATCTTCAGCATCGCGATGTTCACCGGAGTCTTCACCCGCACGCTCGGCATCGCCGGCCTCATCCCCGTGATGGTGATCGCTCTGATGATCGGGATCCCCGCCTCGGGCGGCGGCATCTCGCTCTATATGGTCCCCGAGGTCTTCCGCGATCTGAACGACGTCCTGCCCCTGCCCGCCGCGGTCGACGTGATCCGCGCCACCGTCTACTTCGACAACAGCGGCATCGGCGGCCACCTGCTGACCATCGCCGCCTGGGGAGCCGTGTGCCTGCTGCTCCACCTGGGGATCGACAGGGCAATCGCCCGCCGTGACCGCAGGCGAGGCACGGACGGGACGAACGGCGGCGGTCCTGCCGGGGACGACCGCCAGACCGGGCCCACCCTCGACCGGACCGGCATCGCCTGAGGCGCCGGTGTGACCAACGCGGCTCCTGTGCCTGCGGGTTGAGACTTCGAATGCCTCCCCCAACGGCACGGGAGCCTCGTGCGTTGTCCGGGGCATGCAGCTGTGGACCCGTACCGTCCCTTCTCGATCTGCTTGCCGGCCGGCGGTGCCGGCGGACCGTCTGACACCCACCTTGTTGATCCCGAGTCGGACATCGGAGAGTTCATCCATGCCCATACCGTTAGACGCGGCGCAGCCGCCGACGCCGTACGCATCGCCAGGGAGCGACTCGATTCCCGAGTTCGGGTTCAACGCGCCGGACGCACCCGTGCCCGGGCTCGAAATGGTCGACCTGGCCACGCTGCGCCGTCGCGTTCAGGGCGGCCGGCTGCATCGCGTGCACCGCGCGGACTTCCACACGATCACCCTCGTCACGCGCGGCGGCGGTGAGCACACCGTCGACTTCGTCGACTACCCTTGTCGCCCCGGCACGTTGCTGTGGGTGCGGCCGGGCCAGGCGCAACGTTTCGGTACGACGGACGAGAATGACCCCGAAGCGAAGCTGAACGGACCGCATCTGATCTTCACGGCCGACTTCCCGCCCGACTTCAGCGCCGCCGACCGGCTGATCACCGACTGGTTCGGGCCCGTCTGCTGGCAGTTGGGGACCGGCCGGGAGTACGCCCGGGTATCCGGCCTCCTGGCTCAGCTCGCCGCCGAATACACCAGCTCACAGGGCACTGTCTCGCGTGAGATCCTCCGACTGCTGCTGGCCACGCTCATGCTGCACATCGACCGGTTGCCCCGCCCGGGGACGGACCCGCGCTCGGCCGGCGAGGTGTACGCCCGCTTCCACGCCGAGCTGGAACGTTCGTACGCCACGACCAGACGGGCCGAGGACTACGCGGCCCGCCTGGGTTACAGCGTGAAGACCCTGAGCCGGGTCTGTCTGGCCGCCACCGGGCAGCCGGTCAAGTGCGTCATCAATGCCCGGGTCGTGCTGCAGGCGCAGCGGCTGCTCGCCCACACGGACGACCCGGTCGTCCTCGTCTCACAGCAGTTGGGCTTCTCGGAACCCACCAACTTCGGCAAGTTCTTCGCCCGTTACACCGGTACGACGCCCGGGGACTTCCGCCGTGCCCACCGTGAGGAGACATGACGGGAGTGTCCCGGTCTCCTTCGGCTCACGGCCGGTCGGGGAAGGTGTCCTTGGTCGGGGAGTCGCCCTTCGGGGCGCCGAGGTAGAAGACGATCTGGTTGCGGAACTTCTCGACCTCGGTGCGGTTGCGCAGCCACTTCGCGAACGCGGTCGGGTCGGTGTTCTCGTAGTCGAAGATCGTGCCCCAGCCGTTCTTCGCCTGGACGTCGGAGCGTACGGACCACTGGGACACCATGGTGTCCTGGTACTCCTTGGAGGTCAGCCAGCTCAGGTACAGCTTGGCCGTCTCGGGGTGCTTGGCCTGCTTGAGGATCGACGCCGACTGCGCCCAGCTGAGGAAGCGGTCCGTCTTCGGCAGGGTGAACGCGACCGTGGAGTTCGCGGGCTGGTTGAGCGCGTTGGATGCGGTGAAAGTGGCCTGCTTGGTGCCTGCCACCACGGTGTTGGCGGCCGGACGGGAGCCGCGGATCCACTGCGGGTTCTGGGCGCGCAACCGGTCGAAGTACTGCCAGCCGTACGTCTTCACGAGTTGCTGGAACTGCCACAGCACCGCGTCGTCGTCGTTCGGGTACGTCAGGACGAGCTGGTCCTTGAGTTCGGGCTTGAGGTAGTCGAGGGCCTCGACCGGTGCCTCGCCCTTCGTCTGAAGGTCCTTGTTGACGACGTTGGCGAAGGCGGTCACGCCCATGCCGGTGATGTAGCCGTCGTCCTTGAACTGCGGGTAGATCCTGTTCCAGCCGATCGGCCGGTACTTGAGCAGCTCGCCCTCCTTCTTCCATCGCTCAAGGTCGTTGGAGAGCTGGATGTGGGCGATGTCGGCCTTCACCTCACCGCGGGCGATCTCGTTGTCGATACGCGGGACCAGGTCCTTGCTCAGGTCGACCTTGATGTCGATGTCCAGCCCGGGGAAGCGCTGTTCGAAGGCCTGCACGACGCGGTCCTGACCGCGGAACGTGTCGCCGCCCGCGTAGACGGTGAGCGTGCCGCCCTCGTGCTTCGCCTTCTCGTACAGTGCGGCAAGCTGGTCGCTCTCGGACGTGGCCTTCCCTGTGCCGCCGGAGGGCCGGGCGCCGGCCGTGGTGGCACCCGCGGTCACGGTCACCGTCAGCACAGCGGCCAGAGTGGTCAGCCGACGTCGATTCGACTTGCTGGTCAAGGGAGCTCCTGTCCATACGGCTGCCATGACTGCGCAGCCCTTGATCAGAAGCCTCACGCGCCCTCTTCGGCGCTGCCAGGTGTCCTCCGGACTCGTACTGGTCATTCAAGGACTCGGGCGGTGATACCGCCCGGCGTGTAGCCACTCTGACGTACGTCCGCGAACACGGCCTCGCCGAACGCGCGGCC